>CAZFUK010000299.1:0-6641 GCA_964522005.1 uncultured Anaerolineales bacterium
CATGCCGCCCCGCCCCCTCGACGCCCCCTGGTACATCCTCTAGACGGCCGGCACGACGGGCCGGCCGAAGGGTGTGGTTCAGACCTTTGGCATGACCCTGTTCAACGCCCTCAACATCGGCCTGGCGGTGGACCTGACGTCGCAGGACACGACCCTCAACCTGCTGCCCATGTTCCACACCGGCGGCCTCAACCTCTACACCAACCCGACGCTGCACGCCGGCGGCACGGCTATCGTCCAGAAGCAGTTCGACCCGCAGACGACGTTCCGCCTGCTGGCCGAGCGGACCACCGTCTTCTTCGGCGTGCCGGCCGTCTACCTGTTCCTCAGTCAGCACGCCGACTTCGAGCGCGCCGACCTGTCGGGCGTGCGCTTCTGGGCCTGCGGCGGCGCGCCCATGCCGGTCAGCCTGCTCCACCGCTACGCCGAGCGCGGCATCGTGGTTCAGCAGGGCATGGGCATGACTGAGACCGGGCCGACCATCTTCCTGGTGGACAGGGAGCATGCCCTGAGTAAGGCTGGCTCGGTGGGCAAGCCGCAACTGTACGTCGAGGTGCGCATCGTGGACCGCCAGGGCCGCGACGTGCCGACCGGCGAGATGGGCGAGTTGCTCATCAAGGGGCCGGCGGTGACACCGGGCTACTGGGGGCTGCCCGAGGTGACGGCGCGGAGCATCGAGGACGGCTGGCTGCACTCCGGCGACGTGGCGCGCGTGGACGAGGACGGCTACTACACCATCGTGGACCGCTGGAAGGACATGTACATCAGCGGCGGCGAGAACGTCTACCCGGCCGAGGTCGAAAACGTCCTCTACGCCCACCCGGCCATCGCCGAGGTCGCCGTCGTCGGCGTGCCCGACGAGCGGTGGGGCGAGAGCGGGCGGGCGGTGGTCGTGGTTAAGCCGGGGCAGACGCTAACGGCCGAGGCGGTCATAGACTTCTGTCAGGGCAAGCTGGCGCGCTACAAGATACCGAAGACAGTCGTCTTTAGCCAGGCCTTGCCCCGCAACGCGGCCGGCAAGGTCCTCAAGAACGAACTGCGGGCTATGTAAAAGACATAATCATGTTAATCCTGTAAATCATGTCTAGAGAGCCTGGAGGCCCGGCCGTGTCCACCCTTCAGCACACCTTCACCCAGGCGGACTTCGACCGCTTCGCTGCCCTGAGCGGCGACGACAACCCGATCCACGTAGACCCGGCCTTCGCGGCGCGGACGCGCTTCGGCCAGACCGTGGCCCACGGCATGCTGCTCTACAGCCTGATAGTCGCCGCCGTTGGCCGCGACCATTCCGGCGCGGTCCAGGTGGAGCAAGACCTCGTCTTCCCCAACCCCACCCCCGTCGGTGAGACGGTCACCGTCCATCTCATTCCCGACGGCCCGCCCGTAGAGGGGCGCCTTCGCCTGACAGCGCGCCTCACCCGCGCCGACGGCGAGACCGTCTGCCAGGGGCACACCGTCCTCCGATTACGACAGAATTAACAAAATTCTGTTAATTCTGTCAAAAATGCTTAAAGGGGCAAGGATGAGAGGATTAGCCCTGGGCCAGACGGCCCGCGTGGAACGTGTCTTTACCCTGGCCGACATCGCCGCGTACGTCGCCCTGAGCGGCGACCCCCACCCCGTCTACCAGACCGCCCGCCCGTCCGTGCCCGGCCCGTTGCTCGGCGGCCTGTTCTCCTATCTGCTGGGCGTCCGGCTGCCCGGCGCCGGCACCAACTACCTCAAGCAGCGCCTCGTCTTCCCCCGCCCCGCCTACGTGGACGACCGCCTGACGGCCAGCGTCGAAATCGTCCGCCTCCGCCCTGACAAAGACCTGGTGAACCTGCGCACCGTGTGCCTCGACAGCGCGGGCGAGACGGTCTGCGAGGGTGAGGCTCTTGTGCTGGTGCGGGATGTCGCGTATAATGATGACAGGTAATGGATCGCTAAGCTGAGACAGAGGGAGAGACGACGTGGAACGAGTGGTGAGCGCGGCTGAGGTTGGGGCCCAGTTTGGCGAACTGATGCGGCGCGTGGTGGACCAGCAGGAGACCGTCATCGTCCAACGTGACGGCGATCCGCAGGTCGTGGTCCTGCCAGTCGCGGAATACGAACGCCTGACAGCAACCTCAGCCTCTCAGGATTGGTGGGACAAGGTTCTGCACGTTCGAGAGCTTATTCGCCTTGAGCTAGGCGACCGGGAACTGCCGCCTGTTGAAGAGGTCATCCGACAGATGCGCGAGGAACGGGATGAGCAACTCCTCGAAAATTTGCGTGGATACGGGGATCGTATTTCGGTTCGTAGCACACCCGAATGACGATGCGATCGTCAAGCTTTGGCAGGGTTGGCGCGGCACGACTGAATTAGCAGCTCCTCGGTTGTTGCTGTACGAAGTGACGAATAGCCTCTACCAGCAGTTCAAAGCGGGCTATATGACCGACTTCGCGATGGAGCGTGCACTTCAATCTATCCTGAGCATACCTATTCAGTTTCACGATGAAGTAGACCTGCACGCTCGAGCATTGTTGTTTGCCCGCCGCTTTGCCCTGCCGGCTGCCTATGACGCCCACTACCTGGCCCTGGCGGATAGCCTGGGGGTTCCCTTGTGGACCGCCGACCAGCGTCTGGCACGGGCAGTGCGGCCGACGTTAACCTGGGTGCATGTAGCGGGTGAAGCCGCCAGTAGTTAAGAGCACCATATTGACAGTGTATCAGGAGGAGAGAGATGGACGCATTCATGAACCCCGCGACCCCCATGCGCCCGATGATTGAGTCGGCGGCTCAGGACGCGGCCCAGATGGCCGACCTGCTGGAGGAAGCGCAGGAGGGCGGGGCGACGCCCGCCTCCGAGACGCCCGAAGCCAGCGAGGAGCGCAGCGTCGAGAAGATTCGGGAAGGGGTCGAGGACAGCCAGGCGCAGGTAGATGAGGACTAGGCGTGCAGGCTGACGAGATTCACCTGGCCGTCGCCGCCCTGCGTCGGGCGGTGCCCGAGTGGGACACGCCGCTGGTGGACGCGATGGCGGCGCGGGGAACAACGCCCTTTCGGGTCCTGGCCGCCACCATCCTCAGCCTGCGCACCCAGGACCGGACGACAGCCCAGGTCACGCCGCGCCTGTTCGCCCTGGCCGACACGCCCCAGGCCATGCTCCAGTTGAGCGCGGAGCAGATCGAGCAGGCCATCTACCCGGTCGGGTTCTACCGAACCAAGGCGCGCACCCTGCTGGACATTAGCCAGCAGTTAGTGGACAGGTACGCCGGGCAAGTGCCCGACGACCTGGACGAACTGCTGACCCTGCCGGGGGTAGGCCGCAAGACGGCTAACCTGGTCGTCACGGCGGGCTATGGCAAGCCCGGCATCTGTGTGGACACCCACGTCCACCGCATCACCAACCGCTGGGGGTATGTGGCGACGCGTGCCCCCGACGAAACCGAAATGGCCCTGCGCGCCAAACTGCCCCAGACGTATTGGTCCGAAATCAACACCCTGCTGGTCTCCCTCGGCCAGAACATCTGCCATCCCACCTCCCCGCGCTGCTCCATCTGTCCGGTGCGAGCGTGGTGCGACCGCGTGGGCGTCACGAGGAGCCGCTAACCCGCCATGTCAGACCCGACCCCTGTTCGCCTTGAAACCCTCCTGGCCGGTCTGCCGCCCGAGTGGCCGGCGGATGCTTTGCCCACCATTCGGGCGGAAGCCGCTGCGCTGGGCCGCGTGGTCGTCGCCCTTGACGATGACCCGACCGGCACCCAGACCGTCCACGGCATTGACGTGCTGACCGAGTGGAGCGTTCCCACCCTGGTGGACGCCCTGGCCGGCGCGCCCGCCGCGTTCTACATCCTGACTAACTCGCGCGCCCTCCCCACGGGCGAGGCAGTGGCCCTGGCCCAGTCGGTCGGGGCCAACCTGGCGGAGGCGGCCCGTCAGACCGGGCGGGATGTATGCGTCATCAGTCGCAGCGACTCGACCCTGCGCGGCCACTACCCCGCCGAGGTCGACGCCGTCCAGGACGCCCTGGCGCGGGGGCTGGATGTCCAGTTCCACGGCCAGGTGATCGCCCCGTTTTTCTATGACGGTGGGCGGCTGACAGCGGGGGATGTTCACTACGTGCGCGAGGGGGACACTCTTGTCCCCGCCGCCCAGACCGAGTTTGCCCGCGACGCCGCTTTCGGCTATCGCGCCTCCAATCTGCGCGACTGGGTGGCCGAGAAGACAGGTGGACGTGTCGCGGCGACGGCGGTGCAAGCCATCGGCCTTGAAGACATCCGGCAGGGCGGGCCGGAGCGCGTGGCCAAGCTGTTCTGTGAGGCGCCGGTAGGCAGCGTCACCATTGTCAACGCGGTGAGCGAGCGTGACATCGAGGTGGCGGCGCTGGGCGCGCTGCGCGCCGAGGCGGCCGGCCGGCGCTTTGTCTACCGCACTGCCGCCTCGTTTGTGCGGGCGCGGGCCGGTATTCCCCAGCGGGGCCTGCTGACGGCCCAGGAACTCGTCGGCGGGAGTACGGGCGGGGGGCTGGTCGTCGTGGGGTCCTACATTCAGAAGAGCAGCGCCCAGTTGACCCACCTCCTGGCGCTGCCCCAGGTCGTGGGCGTCGAGTTGAACGTGGCCGACATCCTGGCCGGGCAGGCCGACGCCGCGGCGGCCCGGGCGGCTCAGGCGGGGAATGAGGCGCTGGCGGGGGGCGGGGTAGCCGTCGTCTACACCAGCCGGGGGCTGGTGACAGGGGCGAACGCCGAGGCGAGCCTCGCCATCGGCCACGCCGTCTCCGACGCGCTCATCCGGGTCGTGCGCCTGATCGAGCGCCGTCCCCGCTTCGTCGTCGCCAAGGGCGGCATCACATCCAGCGACACCGCGACCCAGGGGCTGGGTATCCGCCGCGCTCGCGTGTTGGGGCAGATTCTGCCAGGCGTGCCGGTCTGGCAGGCGGGCGTGGAGAGCCGTTGGCCCGGCGTGCCCTATATCGTCTTTCCCGGCAACGTGGGCGGTCCCGAGGCCATGGCGACGGTAGTCGGTCTGCTGAGTGGGTGAGGGGGGCGTGAGGAGAGGCTGATGACAACGTCTATCTTGGATCAACACCGCCTGTTCGCCGTCGTTCGTACCGACACGCCGGACCAGGCCCTCGGCGTGGCTCATGCTCTCATCGCGGCCGGCGTGAGGGTGATTGAGATCACGTTGACCATCCACGACGCGGTCCACGTGGTCCAGACCCTGGCGCGCGACACGGTCGGTCGGCCCGACGTAGTGGTGGGGGCGGGCAGTGTGCTGGCGGTGGACCAAGCCCGCGCCGCGATTCAGGCGGGCGCCCGCTTCCTGGTGTCCCCGGCCCTGCGGCCGGCGCTTATCCCGGTCGGCCAGGTGGCCGGGGTTCCCGTCGTGCTGGGCGGTCTCACGCCGACGGAAGCCCTGCACGCCTGGGAGGCGGGCGCGGCCCAGGTGAAAGTGTTCCCGGCCGGCGCCATGGGCGGGCCGGGCTATATCAAGGACCTGCTCGCGCCGCTGCCCTTCCTGCCCATCATGGTGTCAGGCGGCGTCAGCGCCGAGAATATGGTCGCGTACCTCAAGGCCGGGGCGCACAGCGTCGCCCTGGGCAGCAGTCTGATGCCCACCGACCTGGTACGGCGCGGCGACTGGGCCGGGCTGACGCGCCACGCGCAGGGAGTGGTGCATCAACTGGACAGCGCCGGGCTGCCTCCGCCCGTGCGGACGGTCGCGCTGCCCGAGCGAGAGGCCGGCCGGGCAGGCTGACCCATGCCCCTCTTTAGCGGCCCGGTGCGTGTCCGTCACCACGAGTGTGACTCGTACGGGCACGTCAACAACGCCGTCTACACCCAGTATCTGGCCCAACTCACCCTCGACGCGCACAACGTGGCGCCCGCCGCCGCCGCCCAGTGGTCCATGCGGCGCCTGGCGATTGAGTTCCACACTCCGGCTGTCTATGGCGATACGCTGACGGCCCAGACATGGACTGTGGAGGCTGACGGCGACGCCCTCACCCACGGCTACCGCCTCACCCGCCCCGCCGACGAGCGGCTCGTGGTCGCGGCCCGCGCGGTGTGGTCCACCCCACCCGGCCAGTCTCTCCCTCGGCCCTCGGACGGGCTGCCGCCCTCCCCCCTCAAGCCCGCCGCGCCCCCTGCCGAGAACGGCTCGCGCCCCTTCCTCTGGCGTCATCACGTCGCGCGTTACGAGGTCGGCGGCGCAGGCTACGTGCCGCCCTGGGTCTACCTCAACTGGCTCGAAGAGGCCACCCTGAGCGCCTCGACACGCGCCGGCTGGTCGGTCCAGCGCATGCTGGACCACAACCTGGTTATCCTCCAGTACCGCCACGACGCCGAGTTCCTGGCAGACGCCGCGATGGGCCAGCCGGTGGAGATTGTCAGCCGCCTGGTTGAGGTCAAACGGGTACGGGGAACCTGGCTGCACCATGTCTTCTCGGTCACGCCACGCCTGCTCCTGCTGCGCGATTACTCCACAGGCGTCTTCCTGGATTCGGCCGGCCTCCCACGCGCGGGCCTCGCCCCGATGATGGCTGACCTGGTGCGAGGCGAACCCGTCTAGCCCGACAAAAAAAACTCGGTCCCTGGACGGACCAGGGACCGAGGGAACTACTGAGGACTGCTGACCACCATCTCAGATCACGGGGGATCCGGCAGGACGTTGCAGA
>CAZFUK010000300.1:0-6637 GCA_964522005.1 uncultured Anaerolineales bacterium
TCGGTGCCGGCCCAGCCCACCGCGCCGCCCATCGCCGCCAAGCCCGTGGTCCCGTTCGCGTCGCCCACCTTCGCGGCGATTGTGAAGGTCGAGCCGACGCCCGGCCCGGCCGGCCAGAACACGACAGTGTCCACCACCGGCGGCCAGCCGGCCAGCCAGCCGGCCGCCCCCGCCCCAGCGGCGGTGCAAGGCCCGCAAGCGCCAGGCGTGGCGACGGGCAAGCGGTCGGAGATCAAGGTGGAGTTCCAGAGCGCCCTCTCGACGGCGGAGGAAGTGGACGACATTCGTCTGGCCCTGGCGCGAGTGCCGGGCATCATGGATGTCGCGGGCAACGAGACGGCCATCACCGTCGGCTACGACGCGGGCCTGATTCTGCCCAACCAGTTGGCCCAGCGTCTGACGAGCATGGGCCACCCCACCAAGCCGTTGAGCCAGTAGCCATACCGGGTATGCTGAATCGGGACTCTTCGCCGCGTGTCCTGCGCCGGGTCGTCGTCGGCTATAGCGTAGACTACTTTCCCGGCGCGCTGATACTGGCCCACCACTCCCTCCAGGCCAAGCTGGCCCGCGCGGGGTACGCCGTGGCCGTGACCCTGGCGCCCCTGCACGAACTGCCGGAGGGGGTGGACATCCTGCTGACGCCGCCCGAACTGGCCGAAGCCGCCCGCCGCGCCGCGCCGGACGCCCTTCACGTCAGCCTCGAAACCCACGCGCACCATCCCTTCTATGACCGTCTGATGGAAGAGTTGGCGGCGGGCGAGGTCTGGACGGCGGAGCGGCTGACCGAGCGGCCGGCCGGCCAGGGCGAGGTGATGGTCTATCGGGGGTACGAGCGCGTTGACTAGACTTGTCTGTCTGATTGGCCTGAGCTTGCTATTGACCCTGGCCGGCTGCCGCACGCCCACCGCCTTCCCGGCCCCGCCGCCGCCCACGCCGCCGGCGGCCACCGTCCCACCCGTGACGCGTGCGGCGCCGGCCCTCAAAACGATAACCCCCACCCCGGCCTCACGTGTGCCTGCCACCCCTACCATTGGCTTTGGGACGGTGCGGGTGGACGCCGGTGAGAACTTCTACTACCCGGAGGTCATCACCGTCACGGTGGGAACGGCGGTCCAGTGGCATCACGTGGGCGTGACGGCCCACGATGTGACGGCGCGGGACCGAAGCTGGGGGGTGGCCCTGATTCCGCTGGGCGGCTACTGGGAGTACACCTTCCGCCAGACCGGGGTCTACGACTACTACTGCCTGATCCATGCGCCGGGCATGGTCGGCCGGGTGGTCGTCGTCAAATAGCGCGTCGCCCCGCCGGGCGCGCCCTCGTATAAGCCGCCTTGTCTGAGACTGGGAAGTGCCGCCCTTGACCAAACTCCTGCCGCTCGTCACCCTGCTCTTGACCCTGGCGTTGGCCGGGTGCCGCACGCCGACGGTGGAAGCAATCCCCACCCCGCGCCCGCCGGTCCGCCTCGCCATCCCGCTCAAGTCGGTCACCCCGGAGCCGACGGCCAAACCGCTTGTGACGCCCACCATCAGTTCAGGGCAGGTGCCGCTGGAAGTCCATGATAACTACTTCGAGCCGCAGACCATCACCGTCACCGTCGGCTCGACGCTCACCTGGCGGCACCTCGGCAATGTCGCCCACGACATCACGGGCGCCGAGCGGGCGTGGGGCGGCTCGCTCATCACGAGCGGCGGCGCCTGGCGGCAGACGTTCACCCGCGAAGGCGTCTACGACTACTACTGTAGCATCCACCAGCCCAGCATGCGGGGCCGGATCGTAGTTGTCAAATAAGAAGGACAATGGTATCCGCCATGCGATGGTCACGCGCCTTTCTCCTGCTCGGTCTCGTCTTGCTCGTTACCCTGCTCATCGCCACCGCCAGCTACGCCCAACCCGGCTCAGCCCAGGGCCAGTCTTCCCCGGTCGCCAAGCTGACCAACGACTCCGGTACGGATATCCGCCCCTCCCTTAGCCCCGACGGCAAGATGATCGCCTTCCAGAGCAATCGCGGGGTGGTGGACCGCTACCACATCTGGGTCATGGACGCCGACGGCAAGAACCAGAAGCAGTTGACCAAAGGCGACCTGGACGAGCGCCACCCCTTCTGGAGCCCGGACGGCAGGCTCATCGCCTACGATGTCAACAACGCCGGGGTCCGCGAAATCTGGGTCATGAACCGCGACGGGAGCCAGCCCCGGCAACTGACGAAGATTGGCGCCGACAGCCACTTCCCCGCGTTCAGCCCGGACGGCAAGCAAATGACCTTCTACGTCTATAAAGAGGGCGTGCTGAGCCTGTGGTCCATGAACGCGGACGGGTCGAATCAGAAGCCCCTGGTGCCCGGCCTGGCGGACCAGAGCCGGGGGCAGTGTACCTTTGCCTGCCACCAGGCGCTGTTCAGCCCGGATAGCAAGCAGATCGCCTACACAGGCGGCGACCACCGCTCGATCTATGTCATGAACGCCGACGGCAGCAACCAGACGCGCATGCCCAAGACCAAGCCGCTGGACCACCAGCACTTCCCGTGGTGGCTGCCGACGGGCGAACTGGCCTACATCGTGGAGACGGTGACCAACGCAGAAGCCTACACCGACGCCTGGGTCATCAAGCCGCCGGACGGTACGCCCGAACTGCTCATGGGCCACATGGCCCAGCAGGGGCCGATTGAGTGGACGCCGGACGCGAGTCGCATATACTTCCACTCACCGCGCGGCGGGAACTTCGACATCTACAGCATTGACCTGACTGCGCCGGGTGGGGTCGAGGCGCTCCAGGGGACGATTGAGGAGTCGGCGGCGGAACACCCGGCCGAACTGGCGGGTGGCCCAGGCGCGCCGCGTCCCGGTGACGCGCCGGCGGGAGCCGCTCCTGCCCCCGCGCCGGCCGCGACGGCCGAGGGCCAGGCCATGCCGGAATGGGTGTGGTTCGCGGTGGTGGGCGGGGTCTTCCTGGTGCTGGGCCTCCTGGTGACGGTAGGCGTGCTGCTGCTGCTGGAACGGCGCGGACGACGCCGGCGGCGGGCGGCGTAAGCCTGGCGGCAGACCTGACAGGTTTCTAAAAACCTGTCAGGTCTAGCTGTAGCGTTTAGAAGGGCATGTCATGCGTGACATTTTAGAGGCCGTACTCGAAGGGCTGGCGCGGGGGGAAACCCTGGCGCGGGTGACGCTGGTGCGGGCGGTGGGGTCCACGCCCCGCCACAGCGCCGCCACCCTGGTCGTCTTTCCGGACGGGAACGCGGTGGGGTCCATCGGCGGCGGCACCATGGAGTGGCAGGCCATGGCTGATGCCCAGGCCGCGCTGGCCGAGGGGCAGCCGCGCCTGGTCGAGTACAACCTGATTGGCCGGGTCGAGGGGAATGTGGGGCTGTGTGGCGGCACCCAGGAGGCGTTTATTGACCTATGGCGGCCCGACGCGGCGGGCATGGTCGCGTCCCTGTTAGGGGCGGTACAGGCCGCGCTGGGCAAGGGCGAGCCGTCCATCCTGGCGACGGTCATCCGCGCCGAGGGGGGGTCCGACCTGGCCGTCGGAAGCAATCTCGTCGTGCGACGGGGCGGCGAGACGCAGGGGGGCCTGGGAACGCCAGAGTTAGACCGTGCCGTCGTCGCGGCGGCCAGTGGGGCCTTTGCCGACGGCTACCCGACGCGCCTGGCCTACGACCCGACGACCGGCGCGACCCGGCGGCTGATGGCGACGCGCCGTGCGCCCATTGAGGTCTTTCTCCAGGTGGTTGACCCGCGCCCTCGGCTGCTGGTGGTCGGCGCGGGTCACATCGGCGCGGCCCTGGCGCGGCTGGGCAAGTTCCTGGGCTGGTGGGTGGGCGTCGTGGACGACCGTCCCAGTTTCCTGACGCCTGACCATCTGCCGGGCGTGGACCTGGTCTATGAAGCGGAGTACCAGCCCGACAGCGAGGTCCTGACGCCGCCGGCCGTAGAAGTGACGCCCGGTACGGCGGTCGTGGTGACGACGTGGGGCTGGGACGAGCCGGCCCTGCGCTGGCTGGCGGGCAGCGACCCCACCTACATCGGGCTGGTGTCCAGCCTGCGCAAGGCGGCCCTGATCTTCCAGCAGTTGCGCGAGGAAGGCGTAGACCCCGCCTGGCTCGACCGGGTGCGGGTGCCGGTAGGGCTGGACCTGGGCGCGGAAAGCCCGGAAGAGATCGCCCTGGCCATTATGGCCGAGGCGTTGGCCGTGAGCCGGCGCAAGTCGGGCCGGCCTCTGTGCGAGGTGCGCGGCGAGCGCGTCCGGGCCGCGCTGGGAACCGCCGTACCCCAGATGGTGACACTCCCATGACCACTCCCCCCATCAGCGCCGTCATCCTCGCGGCCGGGCTATCCAGCCGCATGGGCCGTCCCAAGCCGCTGCTGCCCTTTGGCGAGCGGCTGGTCATCGAGCGCATCCTGACCGCCCTGGGCCAGTGCCACATGGCGGAGACCGTGGTGGTGGTCGGCCACGCCCACGCCCTGGTGGAACAGCGGTTGCAGGGCTGGCCCAACACCCGCGCCGTGTTCAACCCGGACTATGCCAACGGCGAGATGCTCTCGTCGCTCCAGACGGGCCTGGCGGCCGTCTCACCCGCCGCCGAAGCCGCCCTGATGCTCCTGGTGGACCAGCCGCGCCTGGAGCCGGGCGTCGTGGCGAGCCTGGTCGAGGCGTACTGCGCCGGGCGGGGCGGGGTCATCGTGCCGAGCTACCAGATGCGGCGCGGCCATCCCATGCTCATTGACCGCCGCCACTGGCCGGCGATTCTAGGGCTGACGGAAGGCCAGTCCCTGCGTGACTTCATGCGCGCCGCCGCGTCGTCCATCCACCATGTGGTCGTGGACACGCCGAGCATCCTGCGCGACATGGACACGCCGGGCGACTACGAGCGCGAACTGGCCGACTACCTGGCCGGTCAGCCCCTCAAGGAGACGGCCTGATGTTTGGCTTTGAGTTTATCCTGCTGATTGTGGTGGCCTACCTGCTGCTGGGGCCGCAGCAGATGTCCAGCCTGTCGCGTTTTCTGGGCCAGACCTACCGCGACTTGACCGAGGTGTCGCGGACAATCACGCGCGAGCTGGACCTGGAACTGGCGCGGCGCGAGGCGGAGCAGGCGCGGGCGGAGCACGTGGCCGCCGTGCCGCCACCGCCGGAGACGCCGGAACTCCCCGACGCCTACCGCCGCTACGTGGAGGAGTTTGGTGAGGCGACGCCGAATACCGTCGCGCGCCAGGAGCCTGGGCCGGACCAGGAAGGCTAGACATCCGGTAGGGGCGGGTTCCCCCCGCCCTGGGCGCGGAGACCGCGCCCCTACGACATGATAGGAGCGTAGAGACTGCCCGACGTGATACACGTCGGGCGTTTGCGCTTTAGAGGGCGTGGAGGGCCTGCTCGCGGTGATACTCGGTGTCGCCGTAGAGCAGTTCCAGGTGCTTGGCGCGCTTGAAGTACAGGTGCAGGTCATACTCCCAGGTGAAGCCAATGCCGCCGTGGACCTGGATGGCCGCGCCGCACACTTTGCGCGCCGCCTCGCCTGTATAGGCTTTGGCGACGGACGCGGCCAGGGCGTGGTCCTCGCTCGCCGCGTCGAGCGCCCAGGCGGCGTAGTACGTGGCGGCGTGGGCGCTCTCAACCTCCAGCAGCATCTCGGCCAGAGTGTGCTTGACCGCCTGGAACTGGCCGATGGGCTGGCCGAACTGGCGCCGCGTCTTGGCGTAGTCCACGCTCATTTCAAGGCACTGCCGCGCCGCGCCCAGCATCTCCGCGCTGGCCGCCACTGCCGCCCGCTGCATCACCGCCCCCAACACCGCCGCCCCGTGACCCGGCTGGCCCAGCACGCACTGCGCCGGCACGAAGACATCGCTGAACTGAAGCTCGGCCTGCCGGCTGCCCAGGTCTAGGCTGCGAAGGGGCGTGCTAGTCAGGCCGGACGCTGCCTGGTCCACGATAAAGACGGACAGCGCGCCGTCGGGGGTGCGGGCCGGGACGAGGATAAACTGGGCGGCGCGGGCGAAGGGGACGAAGCGCTTGAGGCCCGCCAGGCGGTAGCCGCCGTCTACCATCTCGGCGCGCATCTGGACGGCCTCGAGGTCCCAGGCGACCGCCTCCTCCAGCCAGGCCAGTGTGCCTTTCAACTCGCCATTGGCGATGGCCGGTAAGTACTCCCGCCGCTGGGCCTCCGTCCCGCCCGCCTGGACCGCCGTGGCGGCCAGGACGACCGAACTGAAGTAGGGGCCGGGGAAGACGACGCGGCCCATCTGCTCCAGCAGCAGCGCCTGCTCGACCATGCCTAGCCCCAGGCCGCCGTAGGCTTCGGGGATGGCGACGCCGAGCAAGCCCAGGTCGGCCATCTGCCGCCAGAGCGCCTCGCTGTAGCCCGCCTCGCCCTCCATCCACCCCCGCACGCGGGTAGGCGGGCACTCGGCAGTCAAGAAGTCGCGGACCTGGTCGCGCAGCATGAGCTGTTCGGGGCTAAAATCGAAGTCCATGAGGGCCTCCTGGGGCAGTCGTCAGTCGTCAGTCGTCAGTAGTCCGTATGAGGACTGATTACTGATTACTGACTACCGACGACTGACTACTTCATACGGTCCGCGCGCAGGTCTTTGGGCAGGCCGAGCACGCGCTCGCCGATGATGTTCTTCTGAATCTCGGACGTGCCGG
>CAZFUK010000301.1:0-6630 GCA_964522005.1 uncultured Anaerolineales bacterium
CCTTCGACGAGTTCGAGACCCACCTGAACCAGGTGGTCTACGTGTCCGCCACGCCCGGCCCCTACGAGATGCAGCACAGCCAGCCGCCGGAGGGCCAGGTGGTCGAGCAGATCATCCGCCCGACGGGCCTGGTGGACCCGGAAGTGGTCATCAAGCCGACCAAGGGCCAGATCGACGACCTGCTGGGCGAGATTCGCCAGCGCACCCTCCAGGGCGAGCGCGCCCTGGTCACCACGCTGACCAAGCGCATGGCCGAGGACCTGGCCGACTACCTGGCCGAGTCGGGGGTCAAGGTCCACTACCTGCACTCGGAGATTCACACCCTGGAGCGTATCGAGATTCTGCGCGACCTGCGCCAGGGCATCTATGATGTAGTCGTGGGCATCAACCTGCTGCGCGAGGGCCTGGACCTGCCCGAAGTGTCCCTCGTCGCCATCCTCGACGCCGACAAAGAGGGCTTCCTGCGCTCCGAGCAGTCGCTCATCCAGACCATCGGCCGCGCGGCGCGCCACGTCAACGGCACGGTGGTCATGTACGCCGACAACGTGACCGACTCGATGCAGCGCGCCATCAACGAGACCAACCGCCGCCGCGCCATCCAGGTCGCCTACAACAAGGAACACGGCATCGAGCCGCGCTCCATCGTCAAGGCGGTCCGCGACCAGATCGAGCGCGTCAAGCAGGTGGCCGAGGAGCAGGCGCCCTACATCGTGGCCGGCCAGGATATGCCGGTGGCCGAGATTCACAAGCTGATCAAGGAACTGGAGAAGCAGATGAAGGCGGCCGCCGCCGAACTCGAGTTCGAGAAGGCCGCCGTGCTGCGCGACCAGATTGGCGAGCTACGGCGGACGCTCCAGGAGACCGACAAGCGTCCCGAGTGGGAGAAGCTGCGCGACCCGCGCTAACCAAGGACAACCCAGGCCTACCAGGTATGGGACACGGACAAGCACAGACGACCACAGAAAGGATATACCTCTGTGGTCGTCTGTGTTTGTCCATGTCCTATCTACTCACTCACCCGGGAACCTGGCAGGTGGCTAGTCGCCCCCGCCTCGGGACGAGCCACCGCTACCGGACGAACTGCCGCCGTGGCTACTGCCACCGGACGAGCCGCCACTGCCAGACGAGCTTCCGCCGTGGCTGCTGCCACCGGATGAGCCACCACTACCCGACGAGCTTCCGCCGTGGCTACCACCGGACGAGCCACCGCTACCGGACGAGCCGCCACTGCCCGACGAGCTTCCGCCGTGGCTACCACCGCCCGACGAGCCACCGCTACCAGACGAGCTTCCGCCGTGGCTGCTACCACCGGACGAGCCGCCACTGCCAGACGAGCTTCCGCCGTGGCTGCTGCCACCGGATGAGCCACCACTACCCGACGAGCTTCCGCCGTGGCTACCACCGGACGAGCCACCGCTACCCGAACCCATCCCACTGGACGAGCCACCGCTACCGGACGAGCTTCCGCCGTGGCTACCGCCGCCGGACGAGCCACCGCTGCCGGACGAACCCATCCCACTGGACGAGCCACCACTACCCGACGAGCTTCCGCCGTGGCTGCTGCCGCCAGATGAGCCGCCACTGCCGGACGAACCGCCGCTGCCGGACGAGCTTCCGCCGTGGCTGCCACCGCCAGATGAGCCGCCGCTACCGGACGAGCCGCCACTGCCCGAACCCATGCCGCCGGACGAACCGCTCCCCGATGAACTGCCGCCCGACGAGCCGCCGCTGCCCATGTGGCCGCCGGTCGAGCTACTGCCGTGCGAAGTACCGCTCGACCCCATGCCGGCCGACGAACTGCCACCCGAACTCATCCCACTGGAACCACTTGATGAACTACCCTGCCGAGACTCATCCGCCATTGCACACTCCTTTGTCTGCAATAGACGCGACGGAGAGGCCGTCGCCGCCTGTGAGGATGGAGTGAAGAGCGCGGGGAGGTCCAAAGACGGGTGTGGGAGAGAAACGGCCACGGCGTAGAGAACCCGACTTCACCTGCTAAATGGGTCGTACACGGGGACCGCGCCCTCCACCGGGCCACCATTTTACCGTAGCCCTGTTACTTAAGTGTTACGGGGAGTCGGCAGGCGGCGGCTAAACGAGGGGGGAGACGGGGGAGAGAGGGTGAGACGCCAGCAGGAACTCGCGCACCAGCCGCTTGACCCGCTCGGGCTGCTCCCAGAAGAAGACGTGGCCCGCCCCCTGAATCCACTCCAGCCGAGCGTGGGGCAGCCCCTCGGCCAGTTGCTGGGCGTAGCGCGGCGCGATGAGCGTGTCGCGCGTGCCGTGGAGCACAAGGGTAGGGGCCTGAATTTCGCCCAGGCGGGCGCACACGTTATGCCGGGCAATCGCCATGAACTGGCCGAAGCCGGCCGGTGGGGGGCGGTTGCCCAGGGCCACTCGCACCAGCTGTTCCAGGCTGTCGGGGTTAGCCGCCAACCAGGCCCCAACGCCGCCGCGTGGGATACCGGCGAGCAGCGCCTGCGCCCGCCCGCCGCCAACGTTAGCCTCGAGAATCGGCATAATCCACTGCTCAGGGTCAGGCGTGACACAGGCGGTGCAGCCCAGGACCAGACGCTGGACACGGGTAGGCGCGGTCAGGGCGATATGCTGGGCGATCATGCCGCCCATGCTGAACCCAAGAATGTGGGCCGAGGGCAGGCCGAGGTGGTCCATGAGGGCGAGGGTATCCGCCGCCATGTCGGCCATGCTATAGCCGCCGGTCGGGCGGTCACTCCGCCCCACACCGCGATTGTCGAACAGGACGAGGTGGAAGTCCTGGGCCAGCGCGTGGACGCCAGCGCGCCATGGGCTGATCTCGGTCATGAAGCCCATGATGAGGACCAGCGGGGGCGCCGTCGGCTCCCCATAGGTCTCGTAGTAGAGGTTGATTCCGTTACAACGGGTGGTTGGCATAGGCTTGGCATTGTCGTTCTGTGGCCAGAAGCGGTTCGACTGTCACCCTGAACGAAGTGAAGGGTCTCGCCTTTCGAAAGCTGAGATGCTTCGCTTCGCTCAGCATGACAAGTGGAGAAACGTTTGCCTCAGAGCATCGCATTCTAGAAAAGAGTACAAGCAGTCTAGGCTATAGCGAAAGCAAGTCGTAGACCAGCTTACGCCGAGAGGCCCAGCCGCCGCAGCAGGCGCTGCGTCCAGGTCGGCGCCTGGGGGTCGAAGTGGCCGCCCGCGCGCTGGAGATAGGGCTGGCTCACCCGCCGCGTGTAGGCCGCCAGGCCCTCCTGGGCGATGGTGTGGAACGCCTCGCGGTAGTACTGAAACAGGTAGGTGTCACCCATCTGGAGGCCCGCCCGCACCGCGCCAAGGCCGACAATGGCGGAGACTTCCAGCAGCGAGCGCCCCTCGCGCTGGGCCGCCGCCTGCAAGTCGGCAAAGACCGCGCTGAGGCGGCCGGCGTCCGGTAGCTCGGCCACGCGGCCGGCCAGCGACTGCCACGTGGCGCGCAGGTCGGCCACGTTGAGCGGCGGCACATCCACCGTATCAGCCAGCACGCCCGACGTGCCTTCCAGAGCCGTCAGCAGGTCGTCAAACGACGAGACATCGGTGGCCGGAGGCAGCGCGCCGACGCGCTTGAGCTCGGCCTGGAGGGTCTGGAGATAGACCTTCGCCCCGCCCGTCAGGTCGGACACAGCCGCCAGGAGCCAGAGCGGCGACCAGCCGACCGCCAGCACGCTCGCCAACTCGAACACGTTCCCCGCCGCCTTGCGCATCGCGAGTTCCTCGACCGGCATCTTCTCCGCCGTGTAGACGCCGCGCACATCGCCGACCAGTTCGACGGTGATGCGCAGCAGCCGCTCGACCGTGGCCTGGTAGAGCTTGGAGCGGCGCACACTGGGGGGCAAGGTCAGTTCGGCCAACTCGCGGAGCAGCCCGCCAAGCAGCGCCGCGCCCGCACGCACGAGTCGTTCCGGTAGTGACGCCAGATAGTGGAGTATCTTTAACATAGGTATCGGTCTCACCCTTCGGGGTATCTCTGCTACCCTGTACGTGGCGGCTGGCCGGAAGTTGCGGGCAACGCTCCCTCGCCAACGCCGGCGGCAGAAACAGTGCCGCCCGGTGGGGTTCACCCTCCGGGCGGTCGCCTGTTTCGCGTGACTAGGGGGCGCTTAGCGCCAGATAAGCGGGGCGGCCCCGGCCGGACCAAAGTTGAAGATCAGGTCGGGCGTCCCGTCACCATTGGTCAGAATCCACTGTCCGTTGGCGACCACGCCCACCGTGTCCCGGCCGTCGCCATCCCAATCGCCCACCACGACCTCGCCCGAGGCGTCAAAGCGCAGGGTGCGGTCGGACGGGCCGTTGGAGAACGAATTCCGCAGATAGAAGGCGGTGTAGTAGCGCGTCGAGCGGCGGATGCCGATGGTGGTGATACCGTCGCCATCCCAGTCACCCACGACGGGGTAGTCGCCGGGCGCGCCGTAGTCGAATTGGATGTCGGGCGTGCCCGCGCTGTTGCGATTGCGCAGCGACCAGGTTATGCCGTTCCAGACGCCCACGGTCTCGACTCCATCGCCATTCCAGTCACCGCACACCGGAAAGTCACCCACGCCGCCGAAGGTGAAGGTGATGTCGGTCGGGCCTTCCTCGTTGGAGTTGCGCAGATACCAGACCCCGTCGCGGTACAGTCCGGGCGTCCGCGTGCCGTCGCCGTTCCAGTCGCACATCAGGGCGCGCGAGCCGGGCACGTTGTAATCAAAGGCGGCCTCCGTTGTGCGGCCCGACAACGACATCCCCAACGTCCAGGTGCCACCGCGGAATACGGCCGGCCTCGGCCCCCGGTGCGCCCCTGGCGGGGCCGGCGTCGGGGTCGGTGTCGGCGTCGGGCACAGGGCGGGCGGCGTAAACGTCGGCACGTCGTAGGCGTTGTTTTGCTCGTTCGACTCCACTACCTCGTAGAAGGCGTCCACTTGCAGGAAGGCGGCCACCCCGTTGACGGTCAACACCGTGCTCGCGCCCGAAGCCAGCCCATTGACCTGGAGGTAGTTCCGATCCACCCGCACCATAAATGGCCCGGCCGCCGCCTTTCCCTGGTTGACCACGGTGATGCGCGTCTGAAGCGGCTCGGTCCAGGTGAAACAGCCCTCCGTCTGGCGCACGACCTGCGCTCCGCCGATGACCAGGTCGGGCAGCGCGCTGGGGGCGGGCGGCGGCGGCGGCGCGGGCTGGAGCGGGGCCGCCCCGACCCCCCTGTCCACCTGGCTCAGGCCTAGCGCCAGGGCCAGGCCGACGATTAGGACTCCTTTGGCGACACGTGCCGGCGTTCCCCGGACCGCCAGCCCTTGCCGCACACCACGCACAAGGTTGTCAAAGTGCAGCGCAAACATCTGTACCTCCCCTTCAATACCTGTGGGCAGGCCCACACCTACCCTATCTCTCGCTTACCAATCCAACTCTACTACCATTATAGAGCCAAACATGGGCCAATACTTGACGCGTTACGTAAAGAACTCGTTCACATATGCAAATCAAGGGCGAAATATTACGTTCACAAACGCAGGCGAGTCGTTGTTTGACCCAGCCCTCCGAACTGGCTACAATGCGTCAGGGCGCGACCATTCGCGCCCGCCGATTGCCATATAGCAAAACTTGTTCCAAGGAGGCACACGTGGCCTTGACCCCTGAACAGCGCGAAGTCCTTGCCCGCGCGCTGACCGATGAAATTGTGTTTGTCAATCTCCAGTTCACCGACGTTGTCGGCATTATCAAATCGGTGACGCTGCCCGTCCAACGCCTGGAGGAGGCGTTTGACCGCGGCATCTGGTTCGATGGCTCCTCCATTGAGGGCTTCACCCGCATCCAGGAGTCGGACATGTTCCTCGTGCCCGACGCCACCACCTACCGCGTCCTGCCGTGGGGCGCGCAGACGGGCAAGGTCGCCCGCCTGATCTGCGACATCTACACCCCGGACGGCGAACCCTTCGAGGGCGACCCCCGCCGTATTCTGCGGCGCATGGTCGAGCAGGTGCAGGCGCGGGGCTACACCTACAACACGGGCGTCGAGCTAGAGTTCTACCTGTTCACCCCGCAACCCGGACGCATCGTCCCCGCGCCCCACGATGTTGGCGGCTACTTCGACTTCTCGCCCCGCGACGAGGCGGCCCTCGTCCGCCAGGACATCACCCGCGCCCTGGAGACGATGGGCATGGAAGTCGAGATGATCCACCACGAGGTCGGCCCCGGCCAGCACGAGATTGACTTCAAGTACGCCGACGCCCTGAGCAGCGCCGACAACGCGGTGAGCTTCCGCTACACCGTCAAGGCCATCGCCCAGCGCCACGGGCTGTACGCCACGTTCATGCCCAAGCCCATGTTTGGCAAGGCAGGCAGCGGCATGCACACCCACCAGAGCCTGTTCAAGGACGGGCAGAACGCCTTCTACCGTGCCGACGACCCCTACAAGCTCTCGCCGCTGGCCTACGCGTTCATGGCCGGCCAGTTGGCCCACGCCCGCGCCCTGGCCGCCATCGTCGCGCCCACCGTCAACTCGTACAAGCGGCTGGTGCCCGGCTACGAGGCCCCCGTCTACGTCTGCTGGGCGCAGATCAACCGCTCGGCCCTCGTGCGCATCCCGCGCTACTCGCCGGGCCGCGAGAGCAGCACGCGCCTCGAACTGCG
>CAZFUK010000302.1:0-6625 GCA_964522005.1 uncultured Anaerolineales bacterium
CTGGCCCGGCGGCGGGCGCGGACGCCTTCCGAACTGGCCCTGGTGCCGCCGCCGCCTGGCCCCTTCGGGCTGGCGGCCTGGCAGAAGGCGCTGGCGGCGGCCGGCGGCGCGGCCGTAGGCTGGCGGCTGGCAGGCCGGCTCCGTGAGCCGCTGCGGGTGGAGACGGTCACGGTGGTGCGGCGGCCGGTGGAGGAGGTGTTTGCGTTTGTGTCCCAGGTGGCGAACGATCTGGAGTGGCAGCCGGAGATTCGCGAGGTCACGCTGACGTCTAAGGGTCCGCTAGGCGTGGGGGCGACCTTCCGCGAGGTGCGGCGCACCCAGGGGCGGGAGTTTGCCTGGGACATGCGGGTCACCGAGTTTGAGCCGCCCCGGCGCATCTGTATCGAGAGTAGCGCGGGAACTGTGCCGTACCGGGGTTGCCGGGTCTTCGAGGCGGTGGAGGGGGGAACGCGCATCACTGAGACGAGCGAGGTTCAGTTGCCGCTGCTCTGGCGCCCCTTCAGCCCTCTGATCGCGCGCTCGTCGCGGCGGTCCGTGGCCGAGGGCTACGCCAAGCTCAAGGCGCTGCTGGAGAGGGGCCAAACAGAGACCTGACAGGTTTTAGAAACCTGTCAGGTCTTTTCGTCGGTGGCGGAGCGAGGTTAGATCGAGGAGCGGCCTCGGCCGGTGTCAATGCGCTTCCAGGCGGCGACGACGGCGACGGTGATGACCGCCGCGATGACCAACTCGGCGACGGCCTGGGGGATGATGCCGGCGATGGCGGCGACGGGCAGCAGGCCGAAGGCGACGGCCAGACCGAGGACGAGGACGGTGTTGGTGAGGGTGCCGACGACACCAGCCATCGCCAGGGCCAGAATCTCATTGCCGCTGCGGCGCAGGCTGAAGTAGGTCAGGGCGGCGGTGACGCCGATGAGCATGCGCGGGACGAAGGCGATGATGGGGTTCTTGAACAGCGGGCTGGTGGCCTGCAAGAAGCTGTACAGGCCGAAGATGGTGCCAATCAGGAAGCCGACGAGCGGTCCTTCCAGGACACCGCCGATGATAGCGGGGACGTGCATGATGGTGGCGTTGCCCGAGATGTTGGGGACGGCGATGAAGCCGAGCCGGGTGACGCCGAGAAGGATGGCGATGGCGGCGAGGACGCCTGTGATCACGATACGGCGCACGCTGAGCATTTGACCGGTAGCAGTAGCCATGACGCGCTCCTTTGGGATGATAGATGACGAGGTGACTGGACAAGTGCCGCTGATTGTACGAGAGGGGCCAGATTTGTCAAGTCACCGTGAGCAACGCTAAAGAAGCTTGAGTTGGACCGCCGCGTCCTCGTCCTCCAACGCCGGGCGGGCGCCCTTCTTTTTGACCTCGGTGAGCGCGGTCTCGATGTCGGCCAGGAAGCGCGAGGGCGCGGGCGTCAGCCGCTGGCCGAACAGCAGGCGGCGGCGGGCGTGGCTCAGGCTCAGCCGGCGCTGGGCGCGGGTCATGCCGACGTAGAGCAGCCGGCGTTCCTCCTCGACATCGCACGGTTCGCCTGGACGCTGGTAGGGCAGCAGGCCCTCCTCGCAGCCGACGATGAACACGACCGGGAACTCCAGCCCCTTGGCCGCGTGCAGGGTCATGAGCATGACACGGTCGGCGCGCGGGTCGTAGGTCTCGGTCTCGCGCTGGAGGGTGAGGCTTTCCAGAAACGCCTGTAGGTCGTGGTCGAACAGCCGCGCCTGGGAGACGAGGCGCTGGACCGATTCGGCGGCCTTGTCGTCCAGGCCGTCCGCGTGGAGGGCCTGGTGGACTCGCTCGACCAGGGCCGCGACCGGCTCGACACCCACGGCCTGCCGTAGCTCGGCCAGGAAGGGCACGAGGTCACGCAGGCGCCGCTTCTGCGCCGCGCTCAGACCGGGCAGCGTCTGAAAGCCCTGGAGCGCGTCCCATAGGGAGGGGATGGGATGACCACTCCCCCCGTCCCCCTCCCCTGCTCTGGGTGGCGGCGTCTGCGCCGCGCCGACCCCGCGCAGCCTCGGCCCGCCCCTCAGCGCGGGGCAGGGGTAGGGGGTGGGATGACCCCTCCCCCCGTCCCCCTCCCTTACCAAGGGAGGGGGAGACCCTTTCCCGCCCGGCCCCCCTCTCCTCGCAGGGGAGGGGTTGGGGGTGGGGTTCTCCAGCGCCTCCCAGGCGGCGGGCGCTAGCTCTATGCCGTGGGCGGCCAGCGCCTGTGCCAGGTGGATGGCCGAGTGGGGGGTGTGAACAAACCACAGGTGGGCCAGGATCGGCTTGACCGCCGGCTGGGCGTGGAGCGGTGTCTGGCCGACGGTCTGGTAGGGGATGCCCGACCGCTCGAAGGCCTCGACCAACGCGCCGCTCTGCGCGCCCAGGCGGTAGAGGACGGCGAAGTCGGCGAAGGACCGCACGGGCGGGCCGTCGTCGGCGACGCGGCCCGAGTCGAATGAGAACAGGCTGGTGCCGCCCATCATCTGCTCGATCTGGTGGACGACGTACTCGGCCTCGGCCTTGTCGCTCGGCGCCGCGTAGAGGCTGATTCTGGTCGGGTCAATCTGGTCTGACCACAGGCGGCGGGCCGCCCCGTCGGCGCGGGTGATGACCTGGCCGCAGGCAGCCAGGAGGAGCTGCGTCGAGCGGTAGTTCTGGTCCAGTGACAACTGGCGGCTGGCGGGAAAGTCCCTTTGGAAGCGGAGGAAGTAGCCCCGGTCCGCGCCGCGAAAGCCGTAAATGGCCTGGTCGGGGTCGCCAATGGCGCACAGGTTGGCCTCCGCCCCCGCCAGCAGCCGCAGCAGGCGGTACTGCGCCAGGTTGATGTCCTGGTACTCGTCCACGCTGATCCAGCGAAAGCGGGCCTGGACCTGGGCCAGAACCTCTGGACTTGTCTCCAGCAGGCGCACCGCCTGGAAGACCAGGTCGTCAAAGTCGAGGGCCTGGGAGGCGCGCAGGGCCGCCTCATAGCGGCGGTAGAGTGTGCGCACGTCTGGTGGAGCGTCGGGCAGGTCGGCCAGGTCGGGGGCGTCGGGGTCGAGTAGCCGGTTCTTGGCGGCGGATATGGCGTCGAGCGCGACACCGATTTGACGCTCGCTCAAGTCTGGGGCGAGGCGCTGGAGCAGGCGGCGGCGGTCGTCGTCGGTGTAGACCGCGAACTGCGCGGGCAGGCCCAGGCAGGCGCCCTCCTGGCGCAGCAGCCAGGCCCCCAGAGCGTGGAACGTCTTGACGGTGACGCGGCGGGCGGTCTCCGCCCCGACCAAGCGGACCAACCGCCCGGCCATCTCCTCGGCCGCTTTGTTGGTGAAGGTGACCGCTAGGATGTTTTCTGGTGCGACGCCGCGCGACTGGACGAGGTAGGCGATGCGGTGGGTGAGTGTCCTCGTCTTGCCGGTGCCTGGCCCGGCCACGATGACCAGGGCTGGATCGTCGCACAGGACCGCCTCGCGCTGCTGTTCGTTGAGACCGGCCAGCAAGGTCGTGGGTGGTTGAGCGGGTGAGGGGGCAGACCCTTCGGGAGCCTGGAGTGGCAGGGGGGGCGCTTCCTCCCGAACTGCCAGGGACGGCGCGGGCGGCGGGGCGAACAGGTCGGCCTGGCCGGCTGGGGGCTGCGCTGAGACGGGGGCGGGCTTCGGCCGCGCGGCCTTGCTCCGCGCCGGCTTCTCCCCGAAGAGGCCCAACTGGGACGAGAAGACCTCCCGCTCGCCCTCCCCGAACAACTGAATGGTTCCGTACTCGCCGTCGTAGCCGGCCGCGATGGTGAGTTGGCCTGTCCGCGCGCGGCGCACGCCCTCGGCCAGCAGCCCGCCGCCGATCTGACTGACCTCCTCCAGCGGCGTGTCGCGCAGAATGACAAGCTCTGGTCCGAGCTTCGCCAGCAGCGTCGCGTAGGCCTGTTCGACCTGGCGCGACCCGGCCCCAACGCGATAGACCTCGGCCAGAATCTCGGGCAGGGGAATGAGGCTCTGGTAGGGGTGAACGCGGGCCGGACGTCCACCGGCCGGGCGGTCGGCCAACTCCTCCACGCGGTGCATCACGCCCACCGTGACCGTCTTACCGCACACCTGGCAGACTCCCCTGTGCGCCCGCGTCGTATCTGGCTCCCAGCGCACCTCGCACTTGCGGTGGCCGTCGTAGTGGTATTTGCCCTCTTCCGGGAAGAACTCAAGCGTGCCGCCGAAGCGGGCCGGGTCGCCCGTTTTAAGCGCGTCGAACAGGGCGGGGTAGCTTAGCTCAGTGTCGAAGACGGTCGCCTCGCGGGCCAGTTTGGGCGGCGAGTGGGCATCCGAGTTGGAGACGAGGGTGTAGCGGTCCAGGTTGGCGACGCGCCAGTTCATGGGCGGGTCGGATGACAGGCCGGTCTCCAGGGCGAAAATGTGCGCGGTCAGGTCGCCAAAGCACTCCTCGACCGAGTCGAAGCCGGACATGGAGCCGAGCATCGAGAACCAGGGCGTCCAGATGTGGGCGGGAATCAGGTAGGCCTGCGGGTCCAGGTTGAGGAGGATGTCCAGCAGGTCGCGTGAGTCGAGGCCGAGGATGGGGCGGCCGTCGGAGCGGATGTTGCCGATGCGCTCCAGCCGCGCCTGGAGCTTCTCCACCACGGCCAGCGACGGCGCGAACACCACGTTGTGGACTTTGCGGACGCGGTCGCCGCGCTTATAGATGTTGCTGATCTCACCGGCCAGCATAAAGCGCACCGTTCCCTGGCACGCGGCGGGAAGCTGGGCCTGGACGGCGCGGGCCAGGTCGGCCCGCAGACGGAACAGCCCTTCCTCGGCCGGTTCGAGCTTGGCCTTTAGCTCGCTCAGCCAGCCGGGGTGGCTGATATCGCCCGTGGCGATGACCTGGACGCCTTTGCGCTGCGCCCACAGGCTCAGGTGCTCCAGGTCGAGGTCTTTGCTGGTGGCGCGGGAGTAGTGGGAGTGGAGGTGCAGGTCGGCAATGAGACGCATAGAGGACAAGCCTGTCTAGAGAATCAGTGAGACGCCGAGGACGGCGAGCAGGACGTTGACGGCGGCGCGCAGCAGGCGGCGGTCGAGGCGGCGGTCCACGCGCGAGCCGAGCAGGATGCCGAGCAGGAAGGCGGGCAGCGCGACGGCGCTGAATTGCAGCACGGTCGGCGTGAGGCGGCCGCCTAACAGGTGAAGCAGGGTGGTGAGGACGTAGCTGGTGGTGAAGAAGCTCTGCAAGGTGGCGCGGAACTTGTCGTGGGGCCAGTGGCGCAGCGAGCCGTAGAGCACCACCATCGGCCCGGCCAGGTTGTAGGCCCCCGCCAGACCGCCGGCCAGGAAGGCGAACGGGTAGGCCCAGCCGGCCGCGATGGGCGGCCGTTTGATCGGGCGGAGCAGGCTCGTGAGGCCATAGACGATGAGCAGGACGCCCAGGGTGACGCGGATGGCACGCTCGTTGACGGCGACCAGCGCCCAGATGCCAAAGGGGATGCCCAGCGCGCCCACCAGGACCAGGACGCGCAGCTCGCGCAGGTCAATGCTTTCGCGGTTGCGAAGGGTGTTGACCAGCGAGACGGCCAGCCCGACGAGAGAGACCAGGGGCGCGGCGGTGCGCACGCCGAGCAGCAGCACGGCCAGCGGCATCATGGTCAGGGCGAAGCCGAAGCCGGCCATGGTCTGGATCGAGGCGGCGAACAGGACGGCGATGAAGAACAGGGCGAAATCAGATGACATAAGGATTAGAACACGGCGGCCTAAACGCTATAGCTTGACTATAGCACTTTTCCGAAATTCGCGCTAATCCCGGCAAAACCGATTGACTGATTAATCGATTTGCGGTATACTGGGTTCAAGTGCGAGGGCACGAGGTGACACAGGCCGATGACGCTCAAACGTGTCCACGATCCGAATGCCAAGCGAGCCAGGGTACTGGAGAGCGCGCGGGCGCTCTTTATCGAGCGCGGTTTCGCCGCCGTCTCCATGCGCGACATAGCCCAGCACGCCGCCGTGCCCCAGAGTATGAGTCATCACTACTTTGGCACCACGGAAGCCCGGTGGCAGGCGGTCAAAGAGGCCGCCTACGACGCCTACCTGGCCCACCAACACGCCCTGCTCGAGTCCGCCAGCGCCGACTTCGCCGAGTTCGTCCAGAACTCGCTGCGGAGTCGGTTTGTGTTTCTCCAGGCCAACCCCCAGGTGGCGCGGCTGCTCCTCTGGCTCCAGCTCATGGAGGACCCCCACGGCATGGAGACCGGGCAGGCGACGGGCGGCGCGCTGCTGGCGCGCATCCGCCAGGCGCAGGCGGAGGGCCTGATACGCGGCGACATCGAGGCCGAGAACATCCTGGCGATGGCGCTGGCCCTAACGACCCACTGGTTCCACAATCGCCATGTGGTTCAACGGCTGGCGGCCATCGCCGACGACGAGTTGGCGGCCGCCGACGAGCGTTACCTGGCGGCGGTGCTTACGCTGCTGGCGGACGGCCTACGCTTGCAGGAGCCAGTTCATAGACAAGACTGATGAAATGTGCTTTTTTCCTCCCTCTCCCTTCCTGCCCACCGAAAGGGGGGTGGGAGAGGGTCGGGGTGAGGGTCTTTGTGCGGTCGTCGGGCCTGTAAGACCCTCACCCTAGCCCTCTCCCAAAGGGAGAGGGGATACGCTATCCAAGGGAGATACCTATGACCGACATCACG
>CAZFUK010000303.1:0-4562 GCA_964522005.1 uncultured Anaerolineales bacterium
AACCGCGCGACGCCGCGCACCCAGGCCGCGCTGCTCGAAGCCATGCAGGAGCGCACCGTCAGCGCGGACGGCGTCACCCATCCCCTGCCGCGCCCCTTTCTCGTCCTGGCGACCCAGAACCCCATCGAGTACGAGGGCACTTTCCCCCTGCCCGAAGCCCAGTTGGACCGCTTCCTGTTCCGCTTTACCCTCGGCTACCCCACCCAGGCCGAAGAGGGCCAGATTCTCCGCGCCCTCCAGCGCGTCCACCCCATCGAGGGCCTGGGGCCGGTCGCGTCGGGCGAGGACCTTGTCGCCGTCCAGCCGCAGGTCTGGGATGTCCAGGTGGACGACACGGTCGTGGACTACATCACGAGCCTGGTGCGGGCCACCCGCGAGCACCGGGACGTGGCGCTGGGCGCCAGCCCGCGCGGCTCGTTGGCCCTGTTCAAGTCGAGCCAGGCGTGGGCGGCGCTGCACGGGCGCGACTACGTCATCCCCGATGACGTGAAACGCCTCGCCCGCGCGGCCCTCCCCCACCGGCTGCTGATGAAGCCGGAGAGCGGCCTGCGCGGGCGCACGGCGGTCAATGTCGTGGACGAGATTCTCGATGCGACGCCGGTGAAATTGGATGAGGGAGCGCGGGGCTAAAGCCGCCGCGCCTACACCCGGCTACGGCACTTCACTCAGCCGCTCGACCAGACCCGCGAAACGCTCGGCAATCGCCTGCGTCAGCGGGCCGGGGCGGCCATCCCCGACCACGTCGTCGTTGATGCTCACCACCGGCATGACCTCGCGGGACGCGCTGGTGATAAAGGCCTCGGCCAGCCTTGGAATGCTCGGCTGGAGCACAGGCTCCAGGCGCAGCGGGAGCACACCCTCCGCCGCCTGTAGCACGATGCCGCGCGTCACCCCGGCCAGCACCCCCTCGTCTGCCGTGCGTAGTTCCCCATCCAGCACGCCAAAGAAGTTCGAGCTAAACCCCTCCAGAATCGCCCCGCGACCGTCCACCATCAGCACTTCGTGGACCCCAGGCGGCAGCGTGCTCTTGAGGTCACGCGACGGCGCGATGAAGGTGGTGGCCTTGGCGCGCGGGTTCTGCCGCGCCATGAGCATGGTCACGGTGCGGACGCCGTCGCGGTACAGGTCGGCCGGGTAGGGCGTAAAGGGTTCGACGGTCACGTAGACCGGCGCCCCCGCCAGCGGCACTGTCACCCGTACCCGCGCTTCGGGGTAGGCCGTGGCCGCGAGGGACTCGCGCAGCGCCTGGCGGACGGTCGGCTCGTCCACGCCCGTCGTGCCGCCCATCAGGCCCAGCGACTCGGCCAGGCGGGCCAGGTGGTGCGGGAGGTCGAGGAAGCGGGTCCCGCCATAGCTGCGCAGGGTGGTGTAGGTGCCCTGGGGCAGGGCGCGGGAGATGTCATCCAGAGTCGCGCCGACGATGGCAGGCTGGCTCAGCTGGCCCTGGACGAAGGCGAAGGTAACGGGCGGCATAAAGGTCCCCCTTGGCGGGCGTGGGTTTGAATTGACAATCCTTCCCGTCCAGCGTAGAATCGAGACATAAATACACCGGTGAGAGGCGTTATGGAGCAGACCGTAGACACCCCCCATGTCACAATCAAGCGCAAGGACCGCACGATGGTCTTCGCGCCGACGGAAACCGATAAGATTCGCAGCGTGGCCTCGGGCCGCGTTAGTTGGGACCGCCGCACCAACCGCTGGAAGGCGGTGGGGGAACTGGAGGAACTGGCCGAGCTGCTGACGCAGGCCGGTTACAAGGTCAACCTCGTCGGTCCGAAGGCGTAAGTCACCCTTCAAAATCCCCCCGATTGCGGAAGCGGCCTTACCTCTAACCCCCTAAAACCGACGCTCAACTGGCGCAACTCGACCACCTGCCCCGTCTTGGGGTCTACGGGCGGGGCGGCGAACCCGAAGCGCAGCGTCAGGCGGTTCTCGCCCGGCTGTACCAGGCTCGCGGGAATCGTCAGGCGCTCGCGCCACTCCTCGCACGCCGTCCAGAGATGCGCCGTCAGGGGCTGGCCGTTGACCTCCAAGGTGACGCTCTGCGGGCGGTTCGGCAGGCAGAGCGGGGCAGCGGCCAGAGTCAACTCGAACGGCTGCGGGGCCAGGGCGGTCCAACTCGCCTCCGCCCGCATCCCCTCCGCCCAAATCCCCCAACTCTCCACATCGGACCACCCACTTTCCCGTGTCAGATTATACTCTGGAAGAGGCCCAGGCGTCACCTCGGTGATGCAGATGGGATACCCCCAGGGCGTCGGCTGGGGGTTCGGCTCGAAGCAGCCCACCGGGCGCAACAGTGGGTTTTGCCCCAGGCTGTCCCAGTAGCCCTGTTCGCCCTCCCCGCGACGTTGGACGAGAATGTACTGGATGCCGTTCTGATGGAGGAGTTCCGCCGTGTCGGGGTCGCTTAGGGCGTGGGGCTGAAGGAGAGCGGCGTGCAGGCGGCGAGTATGGCTCGGCCAGTAGCTACCCGTCCCGGCAGCGGTCGGGTGACCGTGGAGCAGCGTGCCCAGGACGATCTCACCGCCGGCCGCGACCAGGTTGGGGTAGTTCATTTCCAGGATCGCCGCGTCAGGGGCGGACGCATGAGCGAGCAGCCAGGTGTAGGCCGGATGCGGCGGCAGCGTCTGAGGCAGTGGGGCAACAGCGCCGCGCAAGGGCAGCGCCTCGGCCAGCCAGAGGAGCGCGAGGACAAGCTGAGCCGGGCGTGGCAAGGCGCGTAGGCCGACTGCGCTCAGGACGACCAGGCCGACCGCGCCCATGTAGGCGTAACGCGTGGTGGTACGGGCGGCCTCCCAGAAGGGGACCAACACGGTAAGCACCAAGCCTGGCAGGGGGATGCCGGTGGCGTATTCAGGCGGCGGCATCGCTGTAGGAAAGAGGACCGGCTTGAGCTGGTGACCGATGGACCACAGGCCGGTGTTGAGCGGGGCCAGCCAGGGAACGAGAATTTCGTGGCCGTCCCACTTGAGCCACAGGCCCAACGAGGCCACACAGCTGACCACGGTCAGCAGCAGCAGGTTGAGCCAGCCGAGCTTGCTCCGACCCTGCCATAGCCCTAGGGCCGCCAGAACAAGCGTCACCAGGCCGAAGTTGGTCGCGACTGCCTCGTCCACGGCGCCTTGATATAGCGTGCGGGCCACCTGTCGCACCGCTGGCCAGTCGTGGAACAGGGAGGGAATGGTCAGGCTGTTGAGGCTGGCGGCCCAGTGTTGCGGGTCCCAGAGTGGGAGGGGCTGAACACCTCCCCGGCGCACCGCGTCAGCATAGAGCCAGATGACAGGGCCACCGACGAGGAGGGCGACGCCGCCAATAACTGCGGCTTGCCCCAGGCGTCGCGGTTTGAGCAGGTCACGTCCCCACAGCGTCAGGCCCAGCGCGCCGATAAATATGCCGTACAGAGCGCAGTTAATCAGGCCACCCCAGACGAGGCCGGCCAGGACAGACCTCCGCCAGCCGGTCGTGGTCGGGCCGCGGCGTACTCGCTCCAGCCCCAGGAGGAACCAGGGCAGGAGGGCGGTCAACGTGAAGATGTTGAGGTGACCCATACTCTGGATAGTTCGGGCCGGCATGAAGGTGTACACCAGCGCGGCGACCGTGGCGGGCCAGACGTCGGTGTAGAGGCGGGCGAAGCGCAGCGTCCCCGCGAAGGCGGCCGCATAGCCCAGCAGGACGAGGGCATTGTAGGCGAAGGCAGGACCCCCCAACGCGCCGAAAGGCAGGGCGGCCAGAAAGAGGCTCGGGGGCTGGGCCAGCGTGGCGGTGTACCAACCGCCTGGGTAGAAGACATTCGGGGTATACAGGGGCGAGCCGAGGCGGCCAAAGAGTGTAGCCGAGTACCACTGGGTGCCCCAGACAAACTCCAGGATGTCCCCGTAGGCTTGCACCGTCGTGAAGGGGTTGATGCGCCAGGCGTAGAGGAGGAGCACGGCGAACAGGAGCCACGGCCCCCAGGTCTGGGCATAGGTAGTCATTCGTTCACGTGTCAGGCTAAGGGGACGGGGTGGATGCAGTTCGGTCATCCTCGTTCCTCGTTCACTCCCCCGCGCAGCAACTTCCGCAGCCGTTCCCAACTCCGCCGTGGCCGCGCGGTGTCCTCGCGCCCCAGCGGGTGCGCCGAGTAGCGCGCCGCCTCGAACGCCTCGGTCAGCGTCGCCACGTCAGGCTCGCCTTCCGGAACCCTCGCCTGGAGCCGTTGGCTGTACTCGCGGGCGGTCTGGGAGCGGCCACGGGGCAGCCCGCTTTCCTCGGCTCGCCGTGCTGTGGACAGGTAGAAGTACATCACCAGTTCGCGCGGCGAGAGGGAGTTGAGGCGCAGCCAGCGGCGGGTGGGCGTGGGGATGGCCCGCCGCGCCTGGGCGAGTCGCTGGCGGACCGCCGCGCCCGCCTGGACGGCGACGGCCTTGGACTGTGCCCACAGTGACAGCAGCAGCCGCACCAGCCAGCCGAGACTGCGGTGCTGGGCGAGGCCCTGCCACCACTCGCGGCGCGCGCCGATGAACTGGGCCAGGGCGTAGCCCAGGATGCCCGTCGTGACCAGCCAGAACAGCAGCGAGCGCAAC
>CAZFUK010000303.1:4572-6623 GCA_964522005.1 uncultured Anaerolineales bacterium
CCCCCGGCCCCCCGGGCGCCCCCCCCCCCCCCCCCCGCCCCCCCCCCCCCCCCCCCCTGCGGGGGGGGGGGGGGGGGGGGGGGCGGCGGGCCCCGGGGGGGGGGGGGGGGGGGGGGCGCGGCTTCGCCTCCCCCGCGGCCCAGGAACAGGCTGAGCAGCATGGTGAACAGGCCCAGGATGAGGAACAGCAGGAAGTTGAGGCCGTAGCCAATCATTAGCCCGACATTCCCCAGCGCGCGCAGGACCCCCGCCGCCACGTCCAGCACGCCCACGGTGTAGCGCGTGGGCAGCAGCAGGGCGAGCAAGGCCACGACGACGAGCGTCGCCAGCCCCAGGCCGACCCAGCGCGAGCGAATGCCCGACCCAATGTCCACCTGGCTGACCCGCCACTGGGTATGCAGGACTTCCATCCGCGCCTGGCTGAGCAGGAGCAGGCCGCTGACAAAGTAGACCAGGACGTTGAGAATCACGCCGCCCACGGGCGGGCGGTCCGAGTGCAAAACCGCTTGTAGCCCCACCTGCGTCAGCCCGGCCGCGATGACCAGGATGACGCCGCCGATGAAGAACAGGCCCTGGATGGCCGATAGACTGAGGTAGGGGTTGAAGCCGGCCTCGGTGGGTTGGGTCAGGTCGTCCAGCCAGCGGGCGACATCGCCCGACCCGGTCCAGGTGAAGACGGCCAGCACCAGCACGATGACGAATTCCAGGTTGAACAGGTTCGCCAGGTCGGCCTCCCAGGTGGCGAAGTCCGTCGCCAGCGCGTCCAGCCCCCGCGTGGCGTAGGGGCCGAGCTTGAGCGCGAGGAGGATGACCGTCCACTCGCTGAGGCGGAAGATCCAGCGGTCACGGCCGCTCAGCCGCAGGCGTTGGGCGGTGCGCGTCGCGTAGAAGGCTTCGAGGGAGATGAGGAAGATGGCGACGACGGCATAGGTCGCGTTCCAGTCGGGCAGGAAGGCCTGGATTAACAGGGCGACGCTCTCCATAACGCAGGCGAACATGGTCGCCACCAGGAAGGGGCGCGCCGTCTCCGCCACGCGGACGGTCACGTTATCCACTCCGCCCCCCTTGCCCTAGCTGGGCCAGGTCGCCCACCTCCGCCTCATAAGGAACGACGGCCACGGGAACCCCAAGCTGCCGCGCCGCGCCGCTCTGCGGCCCCTGGGTGAGGATGAGCACCGGGCTGAAGCCGGCGCGCTTCAGGTGGAGCAGCAGGCCGGCCAGGTCGGGCGGCTCGGTCGGGGTCACAAGCACGACCGTGCTGCCCCAGGCCAGGTCGGAGACGGCCGCGCGTGCCCATTCCACCAGCGGTTGGGCCGGCGCGACATCCACGCGGGCGAGGATGTCCAGGCTGCGCATCAGGGCGGCCTGCCCACGCGTGGGCGGAATGGGCTGGGGCGGCGCCTCGTTGAGCGGGTCGTAGCCGTTGATCGTCAGCCCGACGGCCTGCCCGGTCTGGGCCAGGTGGTACAGGATGGAGGCGGCGGCGACGATGCCGGTCTCCGAGGCGTTGTACAGCCAGCGGGCGTCGTAGCTCTCCTTGCCCAGGTTGAGCAGGACCAGGGTTTCCAGGGCGATGGCCGGCTCGTACTGCTTGACGAGCAGGTCGCCCACGGCGGCCGTCGCGGTCCAGTGGATGTGGCGCGGCGAGTCGCCCACCTGGTAGGGGCGCACGCCGCGCACGCGGCTGGGGTCCTCAAACAGCCTCTGGCGGTAGGGCAGGCTGACGAAGGGCGAGCGCGACGGTAGCCCCAGCCGGGCCAGCGGGACGATTTTGGGGTAGACGGTCACGTAGTGGGGTTGGTTCTCGCCGGCCGAGGTGTCGCCAAAACCGAACACGTCGCCCGTGTTGAGGTTGACCGGCCCGAGGCGGTACAGGCCGCGCCGCCGGCAGTCGAGCGTGTAGGTGATCTCCAGGCTCTCGCCGGGCCACAGCGAGACGGCGCGGCTGACGAAGGCCGGGCTGGTCAGGGCCAGCGGCAGGCTCTCGTGGATGCGCACCCACGGGATGGGCAGCCAGTCGGTATTGCGCACCACCAGCCGCGCGGTCAGAA
>CAZFUK010000304.1:0-242 GCA_964522005.1 uncultured Anaerolineales bacterium
AGGCCGTGCTGTGGGTGTGCAGATCTATCAACTTACTCATGAGTTACCGTGACCAACCGCTCGGCCCTGGCGTCTGGCTCGATCCGCTCAACGGATACGCTATCCAGATAGAGCGTATCAGGACAAAAGTCTTGGCCTCCTGACCACTGAACGGTACCCAGCACAGATTTGACACTCATGAAGAGGCCCATATCCCGCAACTCGCGGAAGAAGCCCTTATCGAGATAGGGCTTGACGTCGAA
>CAZFUK010000304.1:252-6613 GCA_964522005.1 uncultured Anaerolineales bacterium
AATACCCTCTGTTCACCGTTCGTGAACGTCAAGACGAGGGTATAGTCGGAATTGGGCGTTACCGCTACGACTCTAGGGTTTCTCATGCCGTTCATCCCTACTTCAAAGGTTCAATCTTGAATACGGCTTCGCCTTGGCTGGCAAGCTGCCAATCCGCCATCAACTCTTCCTGGTGAATCTCAATCCAGGCTTCGACCAGTTTACGCTTATTTGGCTTGATCTCACCTTCCAGGAGTTCACCGCCTGGGATGCTGAATACCGCTTCCTGCTCTTGATAGCGGATATGAATATGAGGGATGTAGTGTTGCCGCGTGTCAAAATAGTACATTGACACGATGATACCGTAGAACATCGCCAGGACTGCCATACTTACATCTCAAGGTGCGGTTGCGCGCGCTGGATGAGCGCGTCGAAGTGGGTCCCGGCGGGCAGCGTGCCGAAAGCCAGGCCCGCGTCGCCATTAAGACGGGCGGCGCAAAAGGCGTCAGCCACCGCCGTCGGGGCATCGCGTAGCAAGAGCGATGCCTCCAGGGCGAGAGCCAGCCGTTCCACCAGCCGCCGCGCCCGCGTCTCCAGCGTGACCATATCCCCCAGTTCGTGGGCCAACTGAGCGGTAAACTGGTCGAAGCGGCGGTCAGCGCCCTGCGCCAGCCGAATCTCCTCGAACAGCAGCCCCACGGCCTCGGGGTCGGTACGCATGGTGCGCAGCACATCGAGGCACTGGACGTTGCCCGACCCTTCCCAGATGGAGTTGAGGGGCGAGTCGCGGTAGAGGCGGGCCAGCGGCCCCTCCTCAACATAGCCGTTCCCGCCCAGGCACTCCAACGCCTCCCCCACTACCAGCGGCCCGCGCTTGGTGATCCAGTATTTGCCGATGGCCGTCGCCAGCCGGGTCAGCCGCCGCGCCGCCTCCGACTCGCGCGACTCGTCAAAGCCGCGCGCCAGGCGCAGCGCCAGGGCAACCGCCGCCTCGTACTCCAGGCACAGGTCGGCCAGGACGTTCTTCATCAAGAGCTGCTCAATGAGCCGCCGACCGAAGGCAGAGCGGTAGGCCGCGTGGTGCAGCGCCTCGGCCACCGCGCGGCGCATCGTGCTGGCCGAACCCCAGGCGCAATCCAGACGGGTGTGGCGCACCATCTCGATGATGGTCGGCACGCCGCGCCCCTCCTCACCGACCAGCCGCGCCCACGCGCCTCGGAACTCCACCTCGCTCGAGGCGTTGGAGCGGTTGCCAATCTTGTCCTTGAGGCGCTGAATGTGGAAGGCGTTGCGCGTCCCATCAGGGGTCCAGCGCGGCAGCAGGAAGCACGACAGCCCGCTGGGGGCCTGGGCCAACACCAGGAAGGCGTCGGACATGGGCGCGGAGCAGAACCACTTGTGGCCCGTGATGGAGTATGCCTGCCCCGGCCCGCCCCGACCCAGCGGCCGCGCCGTCGTCGTGTTGGCGCGCACGTCGCTGCCGCCCTGGCGTTCGGTCATCGCCATGCCGAACAACGCGCCCCGCTTCCCCTCGGCCGGGATGAAGCGCGGGTCATACTCGGTGGACAGGACCCGCCCTTCCCACTCCGCCGCCAGTTCAGGCTGCACGCGCAGCGAGGGAATCACCGCGAAGGTCATGGTCAGGGGGCAGCTCGTTCCCTCGTCTACCTGGTTGCGAATCATGCCCAGGGCGGCGCGGGCGACGTGCGCGCCGGAACGCGGCTGGGTCCAGGGCAGCGAGTGCGCGCCCCAGGTGATGCCGAGGCGCATGAGGTCGTGCCAGGCCGGGTGGAACTCGACCTCGTCCACCCGATGGCCGAAGCGGTCATGGGTCTTGAGGACGGGCGTGTAGCGGTTCGCCAGTTCACCCAGCCGCAGCGTCTCCGCCCGCCCCATGAGCGCGCCGTACTCCAGCGCCCGCGCCTCGATCCACGCCGCGCCCTCGCGCCGCACAGCTTCGCGCAGCGGCGTGTCATGGGCGTAGAGATTGTAGTTCTCCAGGGGTGGGGGCTGGTTAAACACCTCGTCGGACGTGGGAACGGTCACCGTCGCGCTTGCCATACCGCCTCTGCTCAGGCCTGGGCCGAGGGCGACTCAGACTCAAGATGCTCCGCGCTGATACCCTGATACAGGTCATGCAGCGCCGCGGACGCCTGCTGCGCCAGGGCGAACCACTGGGGGTTCTGGACACAGGCCGGGTGCGTCAGGACGTAGGCCTCCACCATGTTGCTGACCAGGTAGGTGCGGTCCAGCAACTCGTGGCAGCCGTAGGTGCCGGGCGCGTTCAGGCTCTGCCAGTCCGCTCCTTGTTCCTCCTCAAACTCGGCCATCAACTCCTGCCGCAGCGACTCCACCTCAGGCTTCGTCTCGCCTCGCGCGTTCATGTCGAGCACCCTCACCGTATAGGAAGTGGTTTTCGGTCCGCCGAACCGCCGCGTCCCAGCCCAGTTGGGCCAGGCGCGCCTGGAGGTCGGCGGGGGAATAGTACACCTTGACAATCGTATAGCTGGCCCCGTCGTTCAGCCGCCGCGTCTGCTCAAACTGTTCGTCCGGCTGGAGCGTCTGGTCGGCGGCGGTGCCGGTCTGGCTGCGCTGCGAGTCGATGAAGAACACCCGCCCGCCCGGCTTGAGCGCCGCCTGGACCAGCGCCCAGAAAGGGGCGAACTGGGCCGGTGGGACGTGGGACAGCCAGAAGCTAAAGAAGACGGTGTCGTACTGGCGGTCGGGCTGCCAGGCGAACAGGTCGGCCTGGACGTAGCGGACGCCCTCGCCCACCCGCTCGCGGTTGAGCTGAAGCACCTCGGCCGACGCATCCACCGCCGTCAGTCGGTCGGCGTACTTGAGCAGTTCCTCGGTCCACCAGCCCGTGCCGCACGCCAGTTCCAGCACGTCGCCGCCGGGCTGAAAGGCGGCCAGCGCCCGCCGCACCTCGTCCACCTCGGCGAACCACTGGGCGTTCAGGTCCGGCCCGTGGTCATACCGCCCGCGCCGCATGAACCACTCGTCGTATTCGCCCGCCCGCGCGCTGTAGTACGCTTTCTGCTGTTCGACTAAATCGGGAGTATTGGATGTCATAATAACCTGCAATTCTCTAAGTCGAGCGGGAATCGGCTCCCGCCATCAGCCCAGCGATGGATAGGTCCTCGTCAATGTCGGGCCAGTGGAGGCTAATTCCTCCGCCCCCAATCTCATAATGGCCGCGCTGTTCGGGTGTCGCTTCCCGCAACAGTGGAAACCACATGAGCGGCACGCTGATGATACGCCCATCCATGAGCAGGACATGCATCATCACCTCGTCAAACTCGACTGATTTAGCGAGAGCCGTGGTCGGAAAATAACTCCGTCTGATCCTCTTAGATGTACCCGCCTCAACCGATATGCTCATACCAGGCCTCCAGCAGTTTGGCAAGATGCCGATGAATGATCCTCTCAATCTCGTTTAGTTCGTGGGCCTTGAAGCCATAGTTGGCGGCGAGGTCTACGGGGTCAAGCCAGAACTTGGCTTCGTCTTCGCCAGCCTTGACATGAACATGAGGCGGTTCCCGCCCTTCGTTGCTGAAGAAAAAGAACCGGTAAGGCCCTTCCCTGTGCACATTCGGCATGGCAACTGTGGCTATGATGACTGGTATACCAGAGGTAGACCTTGCCTTGGCGAACGCCTGCTCAGCTCTTCGACCTGGCGTTCGGCGTGGTACGAACTGCGCACCAGCGGCCCCGCCTCGACCCACGGGAAGCCCATCGCCTCGGCCGCCGCCCGTAGCTCCTCGAACTCGTCGGGGTGGTAGTAGCGGACGACCGGCAGGTGGCGCAGCGAGGGCCGCAGATACTGGCCGACGGTGAGAATGTCCACGCCCTGGGCCCGCAAATCCTCGAAGACGGCCAGCAGCTCGCTTTTCTCCTCGCCCAGCCCCACCATCAGCCCTGACTTGGTCAGCGCCGTGGGGTCCATCGCCTTCGCCCGCCGCAGCACGCGCAGCGTCTGCTGGTAGTCGGCCTGGGGGCGGACGGTCAGGTAGAGGCGCGGCACGGTCTCGGTGTTGTGGTTGAGAATCTCCGGCTGGGCGTCCATGACCGTCTTGAGGGCAGTCTCGTCCCCTCGGAAGTCGGGGATGAGCACCTCGATGGAGAGGCCCGGCACGAGTTGACGGGCGCGACGGATGGTGCGCGCGAAGACAGCGGCGCCGCCATCGGGCAACTCGTCGCGGTTGACCGAGGTGATGACGGCGTGCTTGAGGCCCATCTTCTGGATGGCCCGCGCCACCCGTTCCGGCTCCATGAGGTCCAGCACTTCGGGCCGGCCCGTCTTGATGTTGCAGAAGCCGCACGAGCGGGTGCAGGTGTCACCCAGGATGAGGAAGGTCCCGGTGCCCGACCCCCAGCACTCGCCGATGTTGGGGCACATGGCCTCCTCGCACACGGTGTGCAGGTTCAGCCCGCGCACGGTGCTCTTGATGGCCGCGTAGCCCTCGCTCCACGGCGCGCGGCCTTTCAGCCACTCGGGGCGCCGCGTGTGCAGGGGAATATCCGCCGTGTTGACCGCCGTACTCTTCACCGCTTTAACTCGTTCTGTCATACGTCCCTATCCCTATTCCCTGATACTTAGCGCCTTAATCCTTGCTGCCTTAATCCTTCTTCTCCGACGGCTGCCAGTGGCGCAAGAACTGGGTCAGCAGCCGCACGCCATAGCCCGTCGCGCCCTTGGGGCCAAGCGGGTGCGACGCGGTGTGGTAGGTCATCGAGGCGACATCCAGGTGCGCCCACGGGTAGTCGCCGACGAACTCCTGGATGAAGATGGCGCCCACCGCCGCGCCGGCCGGAGCCGGCTGCGTCCCGGCCGAGTTACGCATGTCAGCCACGTCGGAGTCGATGACCTCGCGGTACTCGGGGTAGAGCGGCAGCCGCCATACCCGCTCGCCGGTCTGCTCACCGGCCTGGAAGAGCCGCTCGGCCACGCGGTCGTTGTTGCTGAACAGCCCCGCCGCCGAGCGGCCGAGCGCGACGAACACCGCGCCCGTTAGGGTCGCCAGGTCCACCATCGCCTGCGGCGCCGGCGTGAGCGTCTGAGCATAGCTCAGGGCGTCGGCCAGCACCAGCCGGCCCTCGGCGTCGGTGCTGATAATCTCAATCGTCTTGCCATTCATCGCCGTCAGTACATCGGCGGGCTTGATGGCGTTGCCGCTCGGCATGTTTTCGGTCGCGGCGATCAGGCCGACGACGTGCAGGGGCAGATTCAGGTCGTGGACGACCTGCATCGCGCCCAGCACGGCTGCCGCCCCCGCCATATCGCCCTTCATGAGTTCCATGCGCATGGCGGGCTTGATGGAGATGCCGCCCGTGTCGAAGGTGACGCCCTTGCCGACGATGACGACCGGCGGCTCGTCGGCCGGCCCGTGCTCCAGGACAATGAACTTGGGTGGCTCCGAGCTACCCTGCGCCACGCCGAGCAGCGCGCCCATACCCAACTCGGCCATCTGCGCCCGCTCGATGACCTTCACATTGAGACCGGGCCGCTCCGCCGCCACCGCCATCGCCGCCTCAGCGAACTTGGTCGGCGTCAGGTAGTTCGGCGGCTGGTTGACCAGGTCACGCGCCAGCCTGACGCCCTCGGCGATGGCCTGGCCGACCTGAATCCCCTTGCGCTCGGCCTCCATCTTCTGGTTGTCCAGTTCCACGATGGTGAGCTTGTCCAGGCTCGACTTCGGCTTCGGGCCGGACTTGTAATCGTCAAAGCGGTAGGTCGCCAGCAGCGCGCCTTCCACGACCGCCTGGGCCGCCGCCGCCGGGTCCAGCAGGCCCGCGCCCGCGCCCTGCGTGACCGTCGCCACGTGCTGCACGCCCATGTCCTGGGCGCGCTTCGCCCCGGCCGCCGCCGCCCGCCGCACCGCGTCCAGCCCGAACTCGGCCTGCTTGCCGATGCCGACGACAATCACCCGAGGCGCGGCCAGGGCGCCCTGGGTATAAAACACGGCTGTCTCGCCGACCTTACCCTTAAAGTCGCCGCCCTCAATGGCCTGGTGAATCAGCCCTTTGAGGGCGCGGTCAATCGCCCCGGTCGCCCCGCCGAGCGCGCCGGGGTCCTGGAAGACGTTGACCATCACGGCGTCGGCCTGGGCTTCCTCGATGCGACCACTGTGGATTTCAATTTGCATGTGTGCCTCTATAGACAAGATAGATTAAGCCAGACGCGTCGTTAGCCAGCGGTGGAATGACTTCTCACTCTCGCCGCTGCGTCGGCCCGCCAGGAGACCCTCCACGCCAATGTGTTCGTCCAGGTCAGGCCACTCGATGGCATACCCACCGCCCAGTAGCCGCCAGTGCTGTCGTTCAGCCGATGAGCCATGCAGCAGACGCGGATACCAGGCCAGCGGGACAGCCAGAGACC
>CAZFUK010000305.1:0-6606 GCA_964522005.1 uncultured Anaerolineales bacterium
CGGCCGACAGCGTGCTGCGCTTCCTTCCCCCCATCAACCTGACCCCCGCCCAGGACAGCCCCGACCGCACCACCGTCGCCTTCGTCGTCGCCAACGCCGGCATCGCGGCCGGCCAGGAGGTAACCATCTTCCTGAACATCGAAGCCGTGCGGCTGGCGACGCCGGGCTACGCCGACACCATCACCGCGCCGGGCTTTAAGCCCCTCAAGGAACTGATGGACACCTTTGTCGCCAACGGCGGCCGCGTCTGGGTCTGCCCGCCCTGCTTCAACGCGCGCGGGCTGGACCCGAACAACCTCATCGCCGGCGCGTCGTTCGCCGGCAGCCCCGCCGTCGTCGCCCTGCTGGGCGAGGGCGCGGCCAGCCTGTCGTACTAAGGAGACCACTGTGAGCCTGACCGTCGTAGAGCCGGACGCGGGGGTGATGCCGTCCGCCTTCCAGTGGAAGTTGTGGCTCTACACAAACTACGACTGCAACCTGCGCTGCTCGTACTGCGTCGCCAAGTCCTCGCCCAACGCGCCGCGTCGGGCGCTGGGTCTGGCGACGGTGCAGCGCGTGGTGGACGAAGCCGTCGGGTTGGGGTTCGACCACGTCTTTTTCACGGGCGGGGAGCCGTTTATCCTCAACGACATCTACAGCATGCTGGCCTACTCGTCGGCGCGCGTCAAGACCACGGTGCTGACCAACGCCATGATTCTGCGCGGCCCGCGCCTGGAGAAGCTGGCCGCTGTGATGAACGACAACCTGGTGCTCCAGGTCAGCCTGGACGGCGGCCGGGCCGAGCATCACGACGCCTACCGAGGGGCGGGCGCGTGGGCCAAGACGGTGGAGAGCATTGCCATCCTCCAGGCGCACGGCTTCCGCGTGCGCATCGGCACGACCGAGACGCCGGTGAATACGGCGCACCTGGACGAGCTGGCCGCCTTCCTGCGGCGTCTCGGCATCCCCGAAGAGGACCACTTCATCCGGCCCCTGGCGAAGCGCGGCTACTCGAAAGAGGGCCTCGACCTGGGGATGCACAATCTGATCCCCGAACTAACCGTCAACATTGACGGTATTTTCTGGCACCCGCTGTCCACCGACGCCGACATGCAGGTGAGTCGCAAGCCCTGGCCGCTGGCCCCGGCGGTCAGCCGCGTCCAGCAGCAGCTCGACGTCATAGCGCGCACGGGCAGCGTGCCCTTAATGACCTTCACCTGAGGGTAGCCCCAGACGCTCCCGTGGGGAGCGATGGAGACGTGTATGATTCATGCCTATGTGCTCATCGAAGCCGAACCGACCCGCGTGCAGGACCTGATGCAGGAACTGCCGAATATGGAGTTGGAGGGGTCGGTTATCCAGTCGGTACACGCTGTGACGGGCCGCTACGACCTGGTCGCCTTTGTCGAAAGCCCGGACCTGAAGTCGTTGGGCAACTGAGTGACCAACGGCATCGGCGGCGCCGTGGGCGTCCGCAAGACCGAGACCCTGCTCGTAGTGTGGTAACGCCGGCCGACCCTCCCTGACTGAGGCCAGGAGGGTTGCCTCTTTCTAGCGTAACCTGGTGTAACGTTTGTGAAGGCGTCGAGACAATTAGCGTAGTCATAAGCCGATTTGAGATATGGAGGACAGGTCATGAGCGCGATGCGTCAACCCCTGGTGCGTGGTCTTATCTCCGCCGAGCGGACATCCATTCTCCCCCAGACCCTGGCCGAGTGGTTCCTGGTCATCAGCCGCGTCGCCGTCGGCTGGATGTGGTGGGAGCAGACGACCTGGAAGCTGCCGCCGACCTTTGGCTGCACCGCCACCTTCGCCTTCACCACCGACATCAACAACCCGACCACCGGCCTGTGCGACTTCATCGGCCGCCAGGCGACCTACGGCTCCCTCGCGCCGTATCGGGCGTTCCTGACGGGCTTGGTCATGCCCAACATCCAGCTCATTGGCTGGGGCGTCTACCTCCTGGAACTCGCCATTGCCATCAGCCTCATTTTCGGCTTTCTGTCGCGGCTGGGTGGGCTGGCGGGCGCGCTCCAGGGTGTCAACCTGTTCCTGGGCTTCCTGGGTGTCCCGCACGAGTGGCACTGGACCTACCTGTTCCTCATCCTGCTCAACCTCGGCTTCGCCGCCTACGCCCCCGGCCGCATCCTCGGCGTGGACTACTACCTGCGCCAACGCTTCGCCGACGCGCGTAGCCTGGTCGGCCGGCTGGTCCGCCTCGCCTCGTAAACCGCACCATGAGTAGCTTTTCCCTCCCTCTCCCCCCGCGAGAGGGTTGGGGTGAGGGTCTTGGTGGTCGGCGAGAGAAACCATGACCCCCTCTCGCCGACACAATCTCTGGCTCGCCGCGCTGGCCCTGCCCCAACTCGCCCTGTACGTCTGGGTGCGCAGCCTGGGCTGGCAGCCACGCCTGGAGCTATTCATGGCGGTGTTCGGCGTCCAGTTCTCCCTCTACCTGGCCGCCCTCGCCCTCGTCCACCGCTATACATCATCCACCGCCCCACCACCCACTCCCCCCCTCACCCTATTTCTTATCCTACTCGGCGCCCTGGCCTTTCGCCTGGTCATGGTCACGACCCCACCTTCCCTCTCCAGCGACGTATTCCGCTACGTCTGGGATGGCCGTGTCCAGGCGGCGGGCCTCAGCCCCTACGCCTACCCGCCGGGCGCGGCGGAACTGGCCCCCCTGCGCGACGCCGACATCTGGCCCCGTATCAACCGCAAGGAGTCGGTCACCATCTACCCCCCCGCCGCGCAACTCCTGTTCTGGCTGGTCCACGCCGTCGGCGGCGACTCGGTCTGGGCGGTCAAGTGGGCCATGCTGCTGGCGGAGTGCCTGACGCTGGCCCTGCTGGCCCTGTTGCTGCGCGACATCGGCCAACCCGTCGAACACCTCGTCCTCTACGCCTGGAGCCCCCTCGTGGTCTACGAGGTCGTCGGCAGCGGCCACCTCGAAGGGCTGATGCTGCCCTGCCTCGTGCTGGCCCTGCTGGCGGCGCGGCGCGGCTGGGACGCGCCGGCGGGCGCGGCGTTGGCCGCCGCCACTCTGATGAAGCTCTTCCCGATTCTGCTGCTGCCCGCCCTGTGGTGGCGGCGTCGCCTGCGGCTGCCCCTCGCCTTCGGCGGCGTCAGCCTGCTGCTCAGCCTCCCCTACTGGCAGGCCGGCCTGGCTATCGCCACCTACTACCCCGACTACCTGCGCGAGCAGTTCAACATGAGCTTGGCCGCGCTGCTCGGCGAGACGCTGCGCCTCCTCCGCGTCCCCGACCCGTATCGGCTCGTCCAACTGCTGCTGCTGGCCGCCGTCGCGGCCCTCGCCCTCTGGCACCTGGCGCGGCCCGCCCCTGACCGCTTCCTCCAGCGCGGCCTGACCATGATCGGTCTGCTCACCGTCGGTTCCCAGTTCCTCCAGCCCTGGTACCTCCTGTGGCTGCTGCCCTTCCTGACGGCGCTCTGGCCGACCGGTGACGGAGGACGGAGGACGGACGACGGGCGACGGGCGACGGACGACGAGATACGAAATACGAAATACGAAATACGCATCACGCATCGCGCCTCCCCCGTCGTCCGTCCTCCGTCCTCCGTCTGGCTTGGTTGGCTCCTCTTCAGCGGGACTATTACCCTATCCTACCACTTTTATGTCCACAACCAGTGGAACATCCCCCTCGTCATCGTGGAGTACACCCCGCTCTACGGCCTGCTCCTGTGGGCATGGCTCCGCCGCCACTAGACTAACCCCTCGCCTGGCAATTCGTAATCATGTTAATCCTGTAAATCCTGCTGAAATTCTTTGAGCCAGGCGCGGGTGCGCGGCGCGTCGGCGCCTGGCCGGGACGCCAGGTCGGCGCGCAGACGGCGCACCTCCTGGGCGGTGTCCACATCGTACCACACCGGCAGCAGGGCCACCCGCAACCCTGCCCGCTCCGCCGCCGCGACCGTGTCGGCCAGGACATGCGGCGTGCTCATGACCACGTCGAACAGGGCAGCATGGGGCTGCTTGAGACCAATTAGATAGTAGCCGCCGTCATCGCACGGCCCCAGGACCACGTCCACGGCCGGGTCGTCCAGGCGGGCGAAGGCGGCGCGCAGCAGGTCGGCGGGCAGGGTGGGGCTGTCGCTGTCCATGACCACGGCCTGCCGGCAGCCATTCGCCAGGCAGTGGCTCAAGATGTGATGCAGCCGTTCGCCCAGCGTCTGGCCGACCTGGGGATGGAAACTGAACTGGGGCGGGGCGATGGCCTGGAAGTACGGCTCGGCGTCGTCGGGGGCGTAGGCCAGGACGTGGCGGGCGTCCACCTGCGTCATGAGGTCGAGCGTATCCAGCAGCATACAGGTGTAGAGAGCGACGGCCTGGTCGGGCGTCAGGGGCGGGGTGAGGCGGGTCTTAGTCTGGCCGACGGCCGGCCGCTTGGCGACAACAATCAGGGCGCGAGTCATAGGGCGTAGCGCAAGGTGGTGCGGAGGATTTGATAGCCGGCGCGCACTGAGCCTCGGACCGTCCCGCTCACCTTCGACTCGCCGGCGACACGGGCACGGTAGCTGACCGGAACCTCGACCAGGCGGGCGTGGGCGCGCGCCGCCTTGACCATCATCTCCGTCGGCCAGCCGTACATCATCTCGCGCATGTCCAGCCGCAGCAGCAGGTCACGCCGAATGGCCCGCATAGGTCCGAGGTCGGTGACGCGGACGCTGTAGAGGCTCCGCATCAGCGCCGTTGTCAGCCAGTTGCCAAACCGCGCGTGGGGCAAGACGGCGTGCCCACCCTGCGCCCCCAGCGTCCGCGAGCCGAGCGCCAGGTCCGCCCGGCCCTCGCCTAGGGGCGCCAGGAGACGGGGCAACTCGGTCGGGTCGAAGCTGCCGTCGCCATCCATAAAGGCGACAATGTCGGCATCGGCGGCGGCCTGGACGCCGGCGTAGCAGGCGTAGCCGTAGCCCCGGCGCGGCTCCACCACGACCTCCGCCCCGGCCGCCCGCGCCGCCTAGGCCGTGCCATCGGTCGAGCCGTTGTCCACGACGACCACGCGGTCCACCAGGCCGCCCGGAATGCCTCGGATGACCCCACCGATGGCTCCGGCCTCGTTTAGAGCTGGAATGATGAGTGCAGTGCGCATGGGAGTCTTGTCCACCAAGACCTGACAGGTTTTTGGAAACCTGTCAGGTCTACTGTGATAGTCTACGTAGCAGTGATTGTATTACACGGGGGGCCTGTTTCTCGCCACCGGCTGCACGACGCGCTTGGCCCGGAGGACCTGCTCGGCCTGGGCGAAGTAGTCGCGCACGCTGCCCTGCCCCCGGATCCAGGCCAGGTAACGCTCGATGCCCTCGGCCAGGTCCACCGTCGGCGTATAGCCCATGCGCCGTGCGCGTGTGATGTCCGACGTCAGGTAGCGCATCTCGCCGGGTCGGAACTCACCCCGCGCCACGGGTTCAATCTCGACCCCTAGCGCCGCCGCGATCATCTCGGCCATCTGGCGCACCGTCGTCGCCTTGCCGCTGCCGACGTTCACCGCCAGCCCGTCGTTGACCTCGGTAGTCGCGGCGAGCAGGTTGGCCTGGGCGATGTCCTCAACGAAGCTCATGTCGCGCGTCTGGTAGCCGTCCTCGTAGAGCACCGGCGGCTGGCCGTTGAGCAGCCGCGTGGTGAAGATGGCGATGACACCGGTATAGGGGTTGAAGATGGACTGGCGCGGGCCGTAGGTGCACGAGTAGCGCAGGGCGACGGTCGGGATGCCCGTCTGGCGGCCCCAGGTCAGGACCAGCCGCTCCTGGTCTACCTTGGTCAGCGCGTAGACGGTCTCACCGCCGATGGGCGCCTCTTCGGGTGTCGGCACCGAGACGCACACCTGGCCGCACACGGGGCAGTGAATCTCCCACTCGCCCGCCTGAAGCTGGGCCAGGGGCCGCGTCGTCGGGAAGATCAGCCGCTCATACTCGGCGCAGCCCGCGTTGGTGCAGCGCACCGCGCCCTCGCTGTAGACGGCCTGGGATGAGGCCACGACGATCTTCTTGACGGGCAAGCCCTCGTCGCGGACCATTTCGAGCATCTGCGCCGTACCGAAGCTGTTGACATGGACGTACTTGCCCATCTCCGGCATGTAGCCGCCATAGGCGGCCTGGTGAAAGATGGTGTCTATCCCCTCTAGCGCGGCCCGCACGGTCGCGGCGTCGCGGATGTCGCCCTCCACGAACTCGGCCTGCTCGTTCACCCAGGCCGGCTTGCCGAGGCGGTGGGTGTTTGGCTCCAGGTTGTCCAGGATGCGCACCCGCCACCCCTCGCGCACCAGCAAGTCCACCAGATGCGACCCAATCAGCCCCGCCCCCCCCGTCACCAACGCTCTCGGTCGTGGGTTAGCCTGTGTTACCACTCCATCACTCCTCTCTATTGCCCCGAGTATAACATACGGTGGGGGGAAGCGCCACATTTACCTTCAAGACTGCTACTGACCATCCAGTAAGTTTGCCTATTTTGTCTTTTTTTGACCACGTGCCAGACAGAATCGCAGTTGCAAGAAACTCACTAAGATCAATGGCCACCAAACGGCTGTGTGCTCATAAAACTGCTAGCTTAAAGCGACTTATTTATAACCTAATTATTTATTAGGATTATGTATTCTTTGCTTTCGTGAT
>CAZFUK010000306.1:0-332 GCA_964522005.1 uncultured Anaerolineales bacterium
GGTGTAATCACCCATGATGATGACACCGACGTTGTCGCGCTCCAGGTTGAACACAATGCCCAACACGCCGCTCGGAAACTCGACCAGCTCGGCCATGCGCGCCTGGGTCAGGCCCGTCAGGCGGGCGATACCGTCGCCGACCTGGCGCACCGTGCCCACGTCCACCGTCTGTTGCGGCGCTTCAAAGTCTAGAATCTGGCGTCGAATCAGTTCAGTAATATCTACCATGTTGGTAGCCATGCGAACTCCTTCGTCGGGAGATAGAAGACTAATGACCAAAGACTAATGACTAATGATAAAGCCTTAATCATTAGTCATTAGTCTTCACCATC
>CAZFUK010000306.1:350-6563 GCA_964522005.1 uncultured Anaerolineales bacterium
GCTTCAGCCGCCCAAGTGCGACTAAAGTCACCACTACGAACTTGTCGTCTTAAGATGGACTGTGTACTGACTACCAACGACTGACTACTGACTACTCCTAGAGGGCCTTGAGAATGGACTCGCGGAGTTGCCGCAAGCGCGACGCGACGGACGCATCCACGACCCGGTCGCCGACGCGGACGACCAGGCCGCCAATGAGGTCGGGGTCCACCTCGAACGCCAGGTCGAGATTGCTGCCCGCCTCGCGCATGAGCTTCTGACGCAGCGCGTCCTGCTCCTGGGCGGTCAGGGGGACGGCGCTGCGGACCACGGCGTCGGTGGCGCGGGGGCCGCCCTGCGCCAACTGGGTTAGCTCGGCGACGACCTGGTCCAGGTCGCCCAGCCCGCCCTCGGTCAGCATCACGCCCAGGAACTTGCGCAATTCGGGGGCCGTGCCCGGCGGCAAAAACTCCGCGACGCGGTTCATCTTGTCGCGGAACTCCACCGTCGGGTCGGACAGGTACTGGCTCACGGCCGGGTTCGCCGCCACCCCCTTCTGGACCGACCCCAACTGGGCCACCAGGCTCTCGGTGACGATGCGAATCAGAGCCTCGGCATAGGCGCGGGCGCGGTTGGTGTCTGTCACGTTACTCTCCCGCCCGCCGCATCTCAAGCTCGCGCGTGAGGAACTCGTTGACGAGCTGGCGCTGGCGGGTTTCGTCCATGGAGCCGCCGACGACGCGCTGGGCGGCCAGAATCGCCAGGTCCACGATCTGCCGGCGCGCATCGGCTACGGCCTGCTCGCGGATGCCGTCGGCCTCGCGGCGCGCCGTGGCGAGCAGGGTCTCACGCTCGCGCTCCGCCGCGCCGATGATTTCCTCGCGCACCTGCTGGCCTTGCTGCGCGGCGCGGGCCAACTCGCTGGCCGTGCGCTGGCGCTCTTCGGCCAGTTGCTGCTGGTACTGCGCGCGCTCCGAGGCCGCTTCCTTGCGCACGCGCTCCGCCTCGGCCAGGCTGTCCTGGATGCGCTGGCGGCGCTGTTCGAGCATGCGCATGATGGGCGGGAAGACCCAGCGCGAGAGAACAAACAGGATGATGATGAAGTTGATAATCTGGGCGACCAGTAAGCCCTGGTTGATACCAAGCGCCTCCATAGCCCACCTCCTTGGGCGAGAGTAGTCGGTAGTCGGTAGTCAGTAGTCGGTAGCCGGTCGTCATTAGGCAGTAGCAGAAGGGCGGGCGACTGCCTACTGTGTACTGACTACTGACTACTGTCTACTCTCCTAGACGAACTTGAGGATTAGCGCGACGACCAGGGCGTAAATGGCGACCGACTCGGCGAACACGATACCGAGAATCATGTTCGTGCGGATGTCGCCGCCAGCCTCCGGGTTGCGACCGAGAGCCTGGAGGGCGCCCGCCACCAACAGACCGATACCGACGCCAGGGCCGATGGCGCCCAGGCCAATGGCCAGACCGGCGCCAAGTTGTGCAGCAGCTCGAGGATCCATGAGACGTTGCCTCCTTAGTGGTAGAGTAGTAGTGACAGAGTGATTATTAGGAGAGACGAACGGATGGGGGTCGTCTCACACGTACCGCTTAGTGACTGGCCGCGTGGGCCACCTGCTCCGCGCCTTCCATGGCCTGGGAGACGTCGGCGATATGCGCCTCGTGGTCGTCGTGGCTCTCCATCGCGCCCGCCGTGAAGACCAGAATCAGCACGGCGAAGACGAGCGCCTGGATGAGACCGATACCGACCTCCAGCAAGCCGAATACCGACGGGATGCCCCAGGGGATGAGGAACTGCATGACGAACAGCAGTACCGTGCCCGCGAAGATATTGCCGAAGAGACGGAAGGAGAACGAGATAATCTTGGCGAACTCGGAGACGAGTTCCAGGATGCCGACGAAGCCGGTCACGAGGCTGCTGAAGTTAAAGAACTTCTTCAGGTAGCCCACGCCCAACTGGCGGAAGCCCTGGTACTGGATGTAGAAGAAGGCGATGAGGGCCAGGGCCAACGTGAAGTTGAGGTCGGTCGCCACACCGCGCAGGAAGGGCGTGAGGACGCCCTCGGTCGGCACGCCGTGCTCGCCCTCGGCCGCCTTCTCTTTGCCCGCCTCACCCGCGTGCTCCTCACTGATCGTGCCCTGCTCGTTGATCAGGGTGTAGACGCCGGGGATAAACGACGAGCCGACCTTGTACTGCTGGACACCGGCGTCGTGGGCGGGTTCGATGATACCGATCGAGTCGAAGCCGGGGATGCGCTCCCACCAGTTGGACGCCAGGATGAGCAGGAACACCGTCATGGCGATGGGGAAGACGCGGGCGGCCTGCGGGCCGAGGACGTCGCGGGCGAAGTTGAAGAACGCCTCAAAGAGCGCCTCGAACAGGTTTTGGAGGCCGCTCGGCACTTCCTTCATGTTCCGCACAGCGGCGAAGCCCAGCAGGAGCACCGTCAGGTCGCTCAACAGGGTCGCCAGGAGCGTGTTGGTGATCTTGAAGGAGCCGATGGTCAGGCCGGGAATCGGCTCGGGTTTGAGGATAATGGTCGGAAGTACTACGGGGGATACAAAGCGGCTGCCGATAATGACGGCGAGCGCAACCACGAGAATGAGAATGTTTCGGGGGGAAAGTAGTCGGCTCACTCGTGCTCGTCCTCCTTGACCGAGTCGGGTATGGGGGGCGGGACTGCGGGTGGGCGCGCGTCTCCGAGGTTTTGATAGACTTCGAAGGTCATGCGCACAACAAGACTCATGGCCATCAGGCTGGCAATCACCAGGGCCACCAGGGTACCCCAGGGCCGTGTGTCGAAGCGGCTATCAATGGCTAACCCAAGAATCGTCGGGACCAGGAGAGCAACTGCCACTCCGCCACCCATCCTGACGATTCGGGCCAGCAGCTCTGACTGATGCATGCGCGCGGCGCCCCGCAAACCAACTCTGTGATGGGCGCAATTATACCTGAACTGCCAAATTTAGGCGAGTCTAGATAGAGGTCTGGCAGACCACGCTCTAGGCTTGCCTAGCCTAAAGTATAGTCGGCGGCTAGGCGGACACGAAATCAGACTGGCGCATCCGGTCCACCAGGTGGTCGTAATCGGGTCGTAACTGCGTCTGACTACCCGGACCACCCCTGGCCTGGCAGGCCGCTCTCTACGTCGCCTCTACTCGTGGCTGCCCCACCCGCCTTCCTCGACGGCGCGGAACAGGTCGGTGTCGCTGACGATGCCGACGAGCCGGCCGTGGTCGAAGACGGGCAGCCGGCGCACCCGGTTCTCGATCATCATGTTGGACACCTGGCGCAGCGTCATGTCGGACGGGATGCGCAGGATGGGCCGCGTCATGATTTCCTTGACGTTCAGGCCCTCCGGGTTGACGTCATAGGCGACGACCTTGGAGATGATGTCGCGCTTGGTCATGATACCCCAGTCGGCCGAGGGGTGTTCGGGGCGCACCAGCAGGCTGGAGATGCCCCGCTCGCGCATCATATGCAGCGCGTCCTGGACGGTAGCGTTCGGGTCAATGGTGGCGACATCCCGCGTCATAATATCCGCGACGGTTTTCGGAGTCATAGAGCCTCCTCTAGCTGGTTGCTAGACCTGACAGGTTTCTAAAAACCTGTCAGGTCTGGAGTTACTGCATCGCGCGCCTCCGCTGCGCCTCCGATTATACCAGAGGCAGCCCCAGACAGGCAAACCACGACGCAGTGCGGCACGAATACTATAGGAGGCGGCGGACAAAGCCCTCCTTCAATTTTTGAAAGAACAGATGATAAAATTTCAGCAGACAGACAACGAAATTATTGAAAACGGGCTTTAAATTTTTAAAAAACCCTTGACAAATTTCTAAATCGTGGTATACTGCACCCTAGAGAGGTGACTATGTACCGCGCATTGAGCCGCTGTCCCGTGTGCCAGGGTGAGCTAGCCGTGACCCATCTGCGCTGCCGCAATTGCGATACGGAGCTCGTGGGGTCGTTCCAACTGGGCCGCTTCGCGGACCTGGCGCCGCAGCAGATCCAGTTCATCGAGTTGCTCATCAAGCATCGGGCCAACGTCGGCAAGGTCGCGGAGGAGTTGGGCATCTCCTACCCCACCGCGCGCAACCGGCTGGAAGAGCTGGTGCGGGCGATGGGCTACGAAGCCGAGGAAGAGACGGTCTCGCTGGAGAAGCGGCGCGAGATTATCCAGCGCGTCGCGGCCGGTGAACTGAGCGCCGAAGACGCGGCGCGGATGCTGCGAGGCTAACCTCTGGTCGCCCTGGCCGACTCCAGTTCCACCTTCCAGGGTCTGCGCCGCTTCGACGTGGGCCGTGACATCGGCCCCGTCACCGACGTCATCGCCGTCGCCTTTGCCGACGAGCTTGGCCCCGGCGAGCGTTCCATCTTGCGCGAGTTCCGCCTCCTCCAGTACGCCGCGCCCGCGCTGTGGCTGGCGTCGCGCCTGACGCCCGACTTCGACGCCATTTACGGCGGCTTCGTGTGGGTCGAGGAGGGCCGCATTGTGGGCACCCTGACCCTCAGCCGGCTGGGCATGACCAACGACCACTGGCTCATCAGCAACGTGGCCGTGCTGCCGGAGTATCGCCGCCGCCGCATCGCCCGCGCCCTGATGGACGCGGCGGTGGACTCGGCCCGCGAGCGCGGCGGACGGGTAGTGACCCTCCAGGTGCGCCACACCAACCTGGGCGCCTATCGCCTCTACGAGAGCCTGGGCTTCCACCGCCTGGAACAGACAGCCACCCTGGAGCGGCCCGCCTCGGCGCTGCCCAGCCTGGAAGCCACCCCCCTGCCCATCCGTCCCTGGGACGCGGTGGACGCCGACGAGGCGCTGGACCTGGCCCGTGTCGTCTTCCCGGACGCGTACCAGGAGTTACTGCCGCTGCGGCGGAGCGACTTCCGCCCCGACGACGTGGCCGGGCTGACAGGCGCGCTCCTCGATTGGCTGCGCGGCTATAAGATGTATCGGCTGGCCGTCCCCGACGCCGACGAGTTCGCGGCGATGATGACGCTTCGCGCCCGGCTGCGCGGTGGCTTCCACCAACTGGAGATGAACGTCCGACCGCGCTGGCGTGGCTTTGTCGAGCCGAGCCTGGTGGCCCACGCCCTGCGCCTACTGGCGAGCCACGGCCGCCGCCCGATCATCGCGGAGATTCGCACCACCGAAAACCGAGCCATTGAGGCCCTCCAGGCCGTCGGCTTCCGCCACGCCTACACCCTCGACCGCCTTGGCCTCGCCCTGGCGCCCCCTGGAAAGCGTAATCCGTAGTGCGTAATCCGTAATGCGTATCTCAGAAAAACGAAATACGCATTACGCATCACGAAATACAGAGTGTTCTCGCTGCGCATCCCGCGTCGGCGTGGCCTGGTGCGCCCTGGTGAGGGTGATAGAGGACAAGGTTTGGTCTACGATATAGAGGGAGGTTCCCATGTTCACCGACCGTTGGCAGGCGTTTATGGCCGAGGAACACCGCAAGGACATGCTGGAGCAGTGTCTCCACGAGCAGCATCTCCGTCAGATGCTGGGCCAGGAGCGGGACGTACCCGCCTACGGGCCGCTGCTCGACCGCCTGGGTAGCCTGCTCATCACCGCCGGACTATCGCTGCGGGCGCGCTACGGACGATTGGAATTTGGGAATTAGGAGACCGCGATGACGACAGTGACCCCCACCCTGACCCGCCCGACGGCCACGCCCGCCGTCCAGCCCAACGGACACCTGGCCCCGACTCGGCCCACGATGGTCGAGGTGCGCGACCTGCGCAAGGTCTTCCCCAGGCGGCCCGCCGACCCCCGCCCGCTGTGGCGGCGCCTGCTGCCGGGCGGCCGACCGCCTATGGAGGAGTTTGTCGCCGTCAGCGGGGTCAGCTTCTCCATCCAGCAGGGTGAAATCTTTGGCCTGCTCGGTCCCAACGGGGCGGGCAAGACGACGACCATCCGCATGCTCAGCACGCTCCTCGAACCCACGAGCGGCACGGCCACGGTCAACGGCTACGACATCGCCCGCCAGGCGCCGCTGGTGCGCCAGAACCTGGGCGCGGTGCTCACGGGCGAGCGGAGCATCTACTGGAAGCTGACCGGGCGTGAGAACCTGGAGTACTTCGCCGCCCTGTACCACATCCCGCCCCACCAGGCGAAGCAGCGGGTGGCCGAACTGTTGGAGCGGCTGGACCTGGCGAACCGCGCCGACGAGAACGTCGAGCGTTACTCATCAGGCATGAAGCAGCGCATCGCCATC
>CAZFUK010000307.1:0-2231 GCA_964522005.1 uncultured Anaerolineales bacterium
TGGCCCGAGGGCTGGCCGGGTGTCTCACCGGGCGCCTTCCCGTTCAACTGGAACCCCTTCCTGGGCGAACCCATCGCGGTGGAAGTGGTGCGCAAGGCGCCGGGCAATACCAACGCCAGCCTCGTCATGGCGGGCGGCTACAGCGGCCTCAGCGCGACCATGGCGGGCCGCTACGACCCCGTCTTCGGCGGCTTCGCCTACTACGCGCCCGTCGTCTACAGCGGCTTCATGGGCTTCAACTCCTGGCTCTACATCCAGAACAGCGGCTCGGAGTGCTCCAGCATCGAAATCTGGTTCAAGGCCCAGGACGACTGCCTCCGGGCGCAAGTGTGCGAGGTCATGCAAGTCGCCCCCGGCTACACCGCCCAGTTCAACGTCAGCACGTGCGTGCCCAGCGGCTTTGTCGGCTCGGCCTGGATCCGCGCCAGCCAGCCGATGGGCATCGTGGTGGACCAGATCGGTCCCAACGTCCTGATGAGCTACACTGGCCTGGCCGCCCAACTCTGTTTTATGTTCAACGGTGAATGCCTGGACCAGGGCGGCGGGGCGCAGGTCGCCTACGGCCCGCTGATCTACCGCGAGCAGTACGGCTGGGACAGCCGTGTCTACGTCCAGAACATGTCGGGCGTGACCGCCGCCAAGGTCAAAGTCTACTTCCTGGACCACAACGGCGGCATCATCACGACCATCGTAGACTGGGTGTGCCCGCGCGGCGAGCAAACCTTCTTCCTGCCCCTGGTCAACAACCTGCCCGGCCAGTACGTCGGCCAGATTCGCGTTGAGAGCCAGGCGTGGCAAAGCCCCGGCGACCCCCTGGTCGGCGCGCCCAACATCGCCGCCGTGGCCGAACTGGTCCAGTACAGCAGCCCGGCGCGCGTCCAGCCGCTCCAGGCCATCGCCTACAACCTGTTCCCCGACACCCAGGGTTACATCTGGCAGCTTGGCGCGGGCCAGGGGGGAACCACCTCCGGCGTCGGCCTCATCGGCATCCCCAGCCTGCTCCAGCGCGGCAACTCGCTCGGCATGGTGACGGAACTGGCGATTCAGAACATCGCCCCCAAGCCGGGCGTGACTGACTTTGTCCTCTACATCTATGACCAGAACGGGCTGATTGACTACGTGTGTGAGAAGCTCAACGAGAAGCAGGTGGAGTACATTGACCTGAGCCGCTGGGGCATCATCAACCCCGGCTTCAAGGGCAGCGCCGTCATTAGCGCGATCTACTGGGACCACGCTGTGTTTGACCCGAGTGGCGGGCTGGTGCGCAACGTGGTCGGCCTGGCCGCGCTCAAGATCGAGCGCGTCATCCCCACCAGCGGCGTGCCCATGCCCGGCGACGTGGCCGCCGGCTCCGAAGGCTTCCCTATCCCGCCCATCCACGCCGGCTACGCGACCTTCGACTTCGAGGGCTTCCCCGCCGTGTGTCCGGGAGTGCCCGTCGCGCCGGGCGGCTGCGTCCTGGTCACGCTGACCCTCAGCGTCTGCCCGCCCAACTCCTCGACCGGCGCGTCGGTCTACACGGGCGCGTCCGTCCGGCTGCGCGACCCGAACAACATCGTCGTCGCCAGTGGCGTCGTCGGCGCCAACGGCCAGGCCGTCTTGTCCAACATTCGGTCCGGCCAGCGTTACAGCGTCGAGGTCTCACCCGTGCGCCAGACCGTGGACGGCGACCAGATTGATATGGCCGGCTTCATCGGCGCGGTGTCCGTCGCCTGCCAGAACCAGGCGAACCTGGTCTACCCGGCCACCCTGACGCCCCCGCCCGGTGTCATCGCCGGCTACCTGGTGGCCGCCTGCGATCAACCGAACACCGCCCGCCAGCGCGAGGTCCAGCTCTGGCTGCCGCCCAGTAGCGGTAATCCGGCCGGGACGCTGCTCCAGAGCCGGGTCTCCAATGCCGAAGGCTACTTCGAGTTCCGAGGCCTCAACCCGTGCATCGTCTATGAGTTGAAGTTCGTCCAGGGGTCGGCGGTCGTCGTCGCTTCGGGCATCCTGGCGGGCGCGGAGACCGTGCAGAGCGGCCCCACGGTCGGCGTGGCCCAGAAGTACATCCTCAGCGACGCCACGGGTGCGGTCTGCCACGTGCTGCCCGACCCGCCGTGAGTCAGTTAAGACCCTGGCTCAACCTAACCCCCCTCCCCCTTCCCTGCCAAGGAAGGGGGGGAACAGTCAGGGCTAGTCCCGCCCCCATCCCAGGGGAGGGGCCGGGGGGGGGGTTCGTCTCCGAGGGC
>CAZFUK010000307.1:2241-6509 GCA_964522005.1 uncultured Anaerolineales bacterium
GGGGGGGACGGGTCGGGGCCCGTCCCCGACGGTCCCCCCTCCAGTCCCGGGGGTGGGGCGGGGGGTGGGGTTCGTCTCCGGGCGAGTTGCATTCACGGGCCGAGTCGGCTACAATAAGGACAAGACCCTGGCGCGAGGGAAGAGACCTATGCCGAAGCGTCGTATTCTGTTAGTGGCCCTGCTGGCCCTGCTGTCGGGTTTGGCCGTCGGCTACCTGCAAGGCGGACAGTTGGCAACCGCCAGTGACCACACGGCGGCTGCCGTCATGCCGAGCCAGTCGGCGGACAGCGCCTCGCTGTTCAGCCCGCTCAAATCCTACCCGGCCATTGTGGCGCAGCCCCTGCCCAACGCGGCGAGCGCCGGGCAATTGTCCACCCTCGCGGGCACGAGCGGCGCCATGTGCGATGCCCAGGCCGACTCACCCTGACGCCGCGCCCACGTTGACCCGATGGACCCCACCCGTTTTCCCCGCGAAAACGGGTTTTTAGTGAACAGGAGCCTCAAAGGATGCCTGCCTCCCCCCGCTATGACGCCATCGTCGTGGGCAGCGGCCCCAGCGGCAGCACGGCCGCCCTCGAACTCGCCCGCCGTGGCTGGCGCGTCCTGATCCTCGAACGCGACCGCCTGCCGCGCGTCAAAACCTGTGCGGGCGGGCTGCCGCGCAAGTCCGTCGCCATGCTCCGCGTGGATGTCTCCGACGTCTACGAGGCGACCATCCGGCGGGGCCTGGTCACCTACCGCGCCGAGCGGCCCATCGCCCTGGACTTCGAGCGGCCGGCCGGCTGGACGGTGATGCGTGCCCGCTTCGACCACAAGCTGGCCCAGGCGGCGGTGGCGGCCGGGGCGGAGTTGATGGAACGCCGCCGGGTGCGGGAGATAGCCCTGAGCGACGACGGGGTCACGGTGACGACGGAGGGGGGAAGCTTCCAGGGGCGCTACCTGGTCGGCGCGGACGGCGTCAACTCCACGGTGGCGCGCACGGTCGGACTCATGGCCGACCGCCGCTCGGCCATCGCCTTCGAGGCCGAGTTGCCCGTCTCGGACGCCGTGCTGGCGCAGTACCGCGACACCCTCGTCTTCGACTTTGGCCTGGTGCCCCAGGGCTACGCCTGGATTTTCGCCAAGTCGGACCACCTGTCCGTCGGGGCGGCGGTGTTCCACGAACGGGGCGACCGCGCCATCCGCCAGTACGTGGTAGACTACGCCGTGCGGGCCGGTCTCATGCAGCCGGGTCAGCCCCTCGACTGCCCGTGCAAGGGCCACCACATCCCGCTGGGCGGCGGCTACCGCCCGCTGCACCATGACCGGGTGCTGCTCGTCGGCGACGCGGCCGGGCTGGCCGACCCCTTCCTGGGCGAGGGCATCTACTACGCCATCCGTAGCGGCCGCCTGGCGGGTGACACGCTACACCGCGCCCTGAGCGGCGAGGACGCCCTGGCCGACTATAGCGCGGCCGTCCACGCCGAACTGGTCTCTGAGTTCGCCTACGCCCAGAAGTTCGCGGACTGGTGCTACCGCTTCCCCCGCGCCGCTCACTGGATGTTCGCCCACTTCCCCAAGCTGCGCGCCGCCCTGTCGCGCATGATCGAGGGCGACGGCACCTGGCAGGAACTCTGGCACGACGGCCTGCGCACCCTGCTGCCCTTCCTCCCCCGCGAGAAAGCCCTCCCACCCGCCCCCCTGACACGAGTAGACAGTAGTCGGTAGTCGGTAGTCGATGGTGAGAATATAGCAGAGAAAAGGCAGCGGGTTCTTCGAACCGCTGCCTTTTTAGTCCTAGATTTATTACCGACTACTGACTACCGGCTACTGACTACTGACTACTGACTACTCTCTACTCCCTACCCGCCCGTCGCCGTCTTGAGCAGGTCGTCCCACTTGTCCCAGCCCAGGTCGCCCTCAATCTTCTGACCGTTGACAAAGAAGGTCGGCGTGCCGGTCAGCTTGAGCGTGTTCTGCCCGTCCTGGGTCGAAGCCTTGACCGCCGGCAGGTAGCGGCTGCTGTCCAGGCACTGGTTGTACAGGTCAGGCCGGATGCGGCCCACTTCATTGGCGAACCCCTTGAGCTTGTCCGGCGCAAAGGCCCCCTCGTTCTGGCCCTGCTGGCGCGCGTAGAGCAGGTCGTGGTAGGCCCAGAAGCGGCCCTGCTCGTGGGCGCACAGCGCCGCCGCCCCCGCCGCCTCACTCTCCGGCCCGCGAATCGCCATGTCGCGCCAGATGATGCGCACCTTGCCCGTGCTGACGTACTTCTCCCGAATCTTGGGCAGCACGTCCTGGGCGAACATGCGGCAGTAGGGACACTGGAAGTCGGAGAACTCCAGGATGGTGACGGGCGCGTTGGCCGGGCCGTCGGCCGGGAAGCCCTCGGGCGTCGAGTCGGGGCGGTTCGCGCCGCTGGGGTAGACCACCTGGCCCGGCTGGACCTGGATCGCCCCGCCGCCGGGGGGAATCTGCTGCACCTGGCTGCCCCCCGCCTGGACCTGAAGCCCCTGTCCACCGCTCGCGGGAGGCGGCGCGGAGGCGGTGTCGGGCTGGCCTTCGTAGTAGGCGGTGAGCACGAGCAGCCCGGCGACAACCAGGATGATGACCAGGGCGGTCATGATCAAATGAATGGGCTTGATTGTAATATCGCGGGAACGGGTGGGCGGCGGGGGAGGGGCAGCGGGTCCACGCGATGGGCGGGACGTCTTGCGGGCCATAGGTGTCTTTCTAAAACGGCCCGTAGAGACGCCAGATCCCGCGTCTCTACGTCAATGGGCGTCTAACGGGTGACGACCTCACTCAGCAGGCGCTCGATCTGGTCGGCGTTGCCAAACGCGCCGCGCCGTAACTGGCGCAGGTTGCCCTCGCGGTCCACCAGCCAGGTGGTGGGGTAACCGGTGACGCGATAGAGACGGCCAATCGCCACGTCCGTGTCGAGGACGGCGGTGAAGCTCAGCCCGTAGCTCTGCATGTACTGACCGACCTTGTCGGCGGTCTCGGCCTGGTTGACGGCCAGGACCACCAGGCCCTGGTCCTTGTACTTGCCATAGACCTGTTCGAGCGCGGGCATTTCGATGAGACAGGGGGCGCACCACGTCGCCCAGAAGTTGATGAGGACGGGGCGGCCACGGAAGTCGCTCAGCCGCACCGTCTTGCCGTCAGCCGTCTTGAGCGTAAAGTCGGGCGCGGGCTGCCCAAAGGCCAGCTTACCGCCCGGGTCAGACGCCGCGCTCGCCGCGCTGTCGCTGATGGAGACAATGGGCGCCGAGTCGGGCAGGCGGGCGATACTGTTGACCGGCCGCGCCGGCAGTTCCACGACGTCCGGCTCGGCCATCAGCAAGTGCTTGCCGAGGTAGAAGCCTGTGCCCAGCACGCCCAGCAGCGCCAGGACGATGGCCGGCGCCCAGAACAGGCGGCTCAAGCGGGGGGTCAGTGGAGTTGTCTGCGTGCCTAACGCTGTGTCCGTCATACGCTCTTCCCTCAACAAAGGGCAGCCGTCGCACAGGCGGCGGTTGCTGCTCTATGTAACGCATGACGGCGGACGGAGATACGGGCTAGGAGGTTTTCTTGCCGACCTTGAAGGTGGCCTGGGTGGGGATGTACTCGCTCAGGAACCGCTCGCGGCTGATAGTCTGGCCGCCCTGCTTAACCACGCGGAAGAGTTCCACGTCCATGCCTTCGCGGGCCACTTCGACTTGCTTCTGCTGGCCGAGGGGCAGCGTCGGGTCGTCCTGGTAGACAGGCGGGCCGGCCGGCACGCGCTTGAGGATGCGCGGCCCGTCGAGGCTGACCTCGCGCGGCGGCTTGGTACCGTAGAAGCGCACGGTCAGGCTGGCGTTGGCGGGGTTGACGGCGGTGTGGATCAGGATGGCCGCGCCCGTGTCGTTCTTGAACTTGAGGTCCACATCGGGCGTAAAGATGGCCGCTTCGAGGCCCAGCGGCTTGCCGCCCTGCTCGTAGTAGCTGACGCGGTAGGCGTGGGCGTAGCGTTCCACAAAGGGCAGCCCGCTCCAGAACGCGGCGCGGAACACCGTCGTCGAGACCTGGCACACCCCACCGCCCGCGCCGCGCACCGTTTGGTTGTCCAGGATAATCAGCGTCTCGTCGTAGCCGGCCGCCGCGCTGACCTCGCCCACCGTCGCGTTGAACGAGAAGGTCGCCCCGGCCGGGATAGCCACCCCGTCGAAGCGCGACGCCGCGAGCTGGATGTTGCGCACCCGGCCCGGCTCCGACCCCTGGAACAGGCTCGTCTCTTCCCAGATCAACTCACGGATGCCGAGGCTGTC
>CAZFUK010000308.1:0-6491 GCA_964522005.1 uncultured Anaerolineales bacterium
ATCGGCCTCTAGTAAGCCAGCCAGACCTGACAGGTGTCGGAAACCTGTCAGGTCTGTGCCCTAAGTGATGGAGATACAGCGTATGGACGACAAGAACACCCTCACCGCGCGGCTCGGTCAGCCGCTGTCGCGGCGCAGCTTCCTGAAGTGGAGCGCGGTAGTCGGCGGCACGGCGGCCCTGGCCGGTGGTGGGCTAAGAGTCGGCCTGGAAGCCGCGCAGTCGGTCCAGGCGGCGCCCGTGGGTCCCGAGGGCACACAGGTGGTGTGGAACTCGTGTAACGTCAACTGCGGCAGCCGCTGCCCGCTGCGCGTCTTTGTCCGCAACGGCGAGATTGTCCGCATTGACACCGACAACACAGGCGCCGATGAGTACGGCATGTCGCAGATTCGCGCCTGCCTGCGCGGACGCGCCATGCGCCAGCGCGTCTACAACCCGGACCGGCTCAAGTACCCCATGAAGCGGGTGGGCAAGCGCGGCGAAGGCAAGTTCGAGCGCATCACCTGGGAAGAAGCCTTCGACACCATCGCCCGCGAACTCAAGCGGGTCAAGGAGCAGTACGGCAACGAGGCGATCTATATCAACTACGCCACCGGCACGCTGGGTGGCAGCGTCGCCAAGTCCTGGCCGCCCGGCTCCAGCCCCATCGCCCGCCTGATGAACTGCTACGGCGGCTACCTCAACCACTACGGGACGTATAGCACGGCCCAGATTTCGGCCGCCCTGCCCTATACCTACGGCAGCGGCTACGGCAATTCCATTGACGATATCGAAAACAGCAAACTCGTGGTCTTTTTCGGCAACAATCCGGCCGAAACGCGCATGAGCGGCGGCGGCGTCATCTACTTCGTCAAGCAGGCCAAGGAACGCGGCCACGCCAAGGTCATCGTCATTGACCCGCGCCTGAGCGACACGGCCATGGCCTTCGCCGACGAGTGGATTCCCATCCGCCCCGGTACCGACGCCGCCCTGATTAGCGGGCTGGCCTATGTCATCATCACCGAGAAGTTGCAGGACCAGGCCTTCCTGGACAAGTACTGTGTCGGCTTTGACGAGGAGCACATGCCGGCAGGCATCCCGGCCGGCAACTCGTATAAAGCGTACATCCTGGGCGAGGGCAAGGACAAGACGCCCAAGACACCGCAGTGGGCGGCGGAGATTACGGGCATCCCCGCCGAGCGCATCATCCGCCTGGCGCGGGAAATCGCCCTCACCAAGCCGGCCTACATCTGCCAGGGCTGGGGGCCGCAGCGTCAGGCCAACGGCGAGCAATCCGCCCGCGCCATCGCCATGCTGCCCATCCTGACCGGCAATGTCGGCATCCAGGGCGGTAACTCGGGCGCGCGCGAGGGCGGCTACAGCATCTCGCTGGCGTCCTTCCCGACCCTCACCAACCCGGTCAAGGCCAGCATCTCCTTCTTCCTGTGGACCGACGCCATTGAACGCGGTCCCCAAATGACGGCGACGCGCGACGGCGTGCGCGGCGTGGACAAGCTGAGCGTGCCCATCAAGTTCATTTGGAACTACGCGGGCAACGCCCTCATCAACCAGCACTCCGACGCCAACCGTACCGCTAAACTGCTGGAGAACGACTAGCTGTGCGAGATGATCGTCGTCATTGACAACCACATGACGGCCAGCGCGCGCTTTGCCGACATTCTGCTGCCCGACACGACCAACCTGGAGCAGGACGACATTGTGACGCAGGGCAGCTCGGGCAACCTGGGCTATGCCATCTTTGCCAGTCAGGCGGTCCCGCCCCTGTTCGAGAGCAAGACCGTCTACGACATGTGCACCGAGATCGCCAGGCGGCTCGGCGTCGAGCAGAAGTTCACCGAGGGCAAGACCCAGGCGGACTGGTTGAAACTCATCGTCCAGCAGACGCGTGAGAAGAACCCGCAGTTCCCCGACTACGACGCCTTCAAGCAAATGGGCCTCTACAAGGTCAAGAACCCGGGCAAGCCGAGCGTCGCCTACAAGACCTTCCGCGACGACCCCGAAAAGAACAAGCTGGACACCCCCTCGGGCAAGATTGAGATCTTCTCGGATCGGCTCTACAAGCTGGGCCAGACCTGGGAGTTGCCCGCCGGCGACGTGATTACCGGCCTGCCGGAGTACACGCCGACCTGGGAGGGCGTCTCCGACCCGCTCAAGGACAAGTACCCGCTCCAGATGATCAGCATCCACTACAAGCAGCGCACCCACTCGACCTATGGTAACGTGGCCTGGCTCAAGGAGGCCGCGCCCCAGGAAGTGTGGATCAACCCGCTGGACGCCCAGGCGCGCGGCATCGCCAACGGCGACATGGTGCGGGTCTTCAACGACCGAGGCGTCATCGTCCTGCCCGCCAAGGTCACGCCGCGCATCCTGCCAGGCGTAGTGTCGGTGCCCCAGGGCGCGTGGTACAGCCCGGACAAGCAGGGCGTGGACCAGGGCGGCTGCGCCAACACCCTCACGTCCTGGCATCCGTCGCCCCTGGCGAAGGGCAACCCGCAGCACACGAACCTGGTGAACATTGTGAAGCTGGGAGAGAGGGTGTAGGCCATGAGCAAGCAACTTGCGTTTTACGTCAACTCTGAAGCCTGCATCGGCTGCAAAGCGTGCCAGGTCGCGTGTAAGGACAAGAACAACCTGGCGGTGGGCCAGTTCTTCCGCCGTGTCTTTGAAGTGAGCGGCGGCGAGTGGGTGCAGCGCGGCAAGACCTGGGAGAACTCGGTCTTTGCCTACACCCTCTCGGTGAGCTGCATGCACTGCCAGGACCCGCTGTGCATGGAAGTCTGCCCCACAGGCGCGACCTTCAAGCGGGCCGATGGCATCGTCATGGTGGACCAGGACGTGTGCATTGGCTGCCGCTACTGCGAGTGGGCCTGCCCCTACGGGGCGCGGGTCTACAATGAGACGACGCACACCGTCACCAAGTGCAATATGTGCGCCGACCTGCTCGACCAGGGCGAGCAGCCCGCCTGCGTCGGGTCGTGTCCCATGCGCGCCCTCCAGGTGGGTGAACTGAGCGAGTTGCAGGCCAAGTACGGCGGGGCGGACGAAGTCTATCCGCTGCCCTCGGCCGACGTGACCAGGCCCGCCATCGTGATCCAGGCGCACCGCGACGCCTCCCAGGTGAAAGCGCGCGGCGGCTACATCGCCAACGAGGGAGAAGTGTAACAGGCCAGGCAGACCTGACAGGTTTTTCAAAACCTGTCAGGTCTGCTTCTAGCCCAGGAGCACAAACTATGAACGAGCAAGACACTCTCAAAGGGCCACTCGGCCAGCCGGTGTCGCGGCGCAGCTTCCTCAAGTGGAGCGCGGTCGTCGGCGGCGCCACGGCGCTGGCGGGGGGCGGGCTGAAGGTAGGGCTACCGGCGGCGCAGGCTGCCGGCGCCCGCGCTCCCTCAGCCACCAGTACGGGCCAGTGGATTACGGCGCCGTGCTGGCACAACTGCGGTGGCCGCTGCCTCATCAAGGCCTACGTGGTGGATGGCGTGGTCAAGCGCATCAAGACCGACGACACCCACCCCGACAGCGTGGAGTATCCGCAGCAGCGCGCCTGCGTCCGAGGCCGCGCCCAGCGGATGCAAATCTTCTCGCCCGACCGCCTCAAGTACCCAATGAAACGCAAGAACTGGGCGCCCGGCGGGGGCAACAAGGAGCTACGCGGCAAGGATGAGTGGGTGAGAATCTCGTGGGACGAGGCGCTAGACATCCTCGCCAGCGAGACGAAGCGCATCAAGGAGAAGTACGGCAACGCCGCGATCTACTGCCCCGGCGGGAGCGAAGTGCAGCGCACGCTCGCCCTCTACGGCGGCTACGTCGAGAACTACGGCAGCACCTCACGCGGCGCGTGGCGCATGGGCCAGAAGCCCATCACCGGCACCACGGCGCAGAGCGAAATCAACGACCGCCTCGACCTGCTGAACGCCAATCTGATTGTGATGTGGGGCAACAACCCGGCCTGGAATACCTCGCCCCTCGCCATGTACAACTTCATCCAGGCGAAAAAGGCCGGCGCAAAATTCATCTCGGTGGACCCATTCTACAACCCAACCGCCGCCGTTTTGGCGGACGAATGGATTCCGATTCGACCCGCGACCGATACGACCGCGCTGCTGGCGATGGCCTACGTCCTGATTACCGAGGACAGCAAGACCAACCCGCTCATTGATTGGGACTTCCTGAACCGCTGCACCGTCGGCTTCGACAAGGACCACATGCCCGAGGGCGCGGACCCCAAGGAGAACTTCAAGGACTACGTGCTGGGCACCTACGACGGGCAGCCCAAGACGCCGCAGTGGGCGTCGCAGATTTGCGGCATCCCTGCCGAGAAGCTGCGCGAGTTGGCGCTTAAGATCGCGACACAGAAGCCGGCCAACGTGGTCTTCGGCTGGAACTCGGCGCGCGTCGAGAAGTCGCAGCACATGTGCCTGGCCGTCGTCACGCTGGGCGCGATGACCGGCAACATGGCGAAGTCGGGGGCGGCGTTCGGCATTAGCTGTCACGACACGTCGTCGAACGGCGGCCCGATGCTGGTGACGGCCGGGGGCAACGGCCTGCCGGCCATCAAGAACCCGCTGGCCGACGTGCGTCTGTGCAGCAGCGAGCACTGGAACGCCATCCTGACGGGCAAGTACACGGCGGGCAAGGGGAAGATCAAGGACATCAACATTCAGATGATCTTCCACGGCTTCGCCTCCAAGCTCAACCAGACCAACAACATCAACAAGGGCGTGGCCGCGCACCGCAAAGTCGAGTTCGTGGTCACCAACCAGTACACCCTGAACACCAACGCCAAATACTCCGACCTCGTGCTCCCGGTCACGACACCGTGGGAACGGCCCGGCACCATCCTGGCGGGCAACCGCGAGATCATGATCTGGGCGAGCCAGGTGGTGGACCCGATGTTCGAGGCCCAGGACGACCAGTGGGTCGCCGTCGAGTTGGCGAAGCGGCTGGGGGTGGACCCGCAGCAAGTCGCGCCGTTTGGCCGCGAGCAGCAGGTCTTCAACCAGATCGCCGGCGCCAAGGTGATGAAGCCAGACGGCTCCGGCACGGAGACGCTGGTGACCGTCACCGACGCCGACCTGGCCGCCCTGAAGGTGCAGGGCAAGCCGCAGCAGGGCCGCGTGGGCATCATGGAGTTGAAGGAGCGGGGCATCTACCAGGTGCCGCGCAAGTTTGGCGACAAGCTGACCTACATCCACAACCAGGGCTTCCGCGCCGACCCGGCCAAGAACAAGCTGGACACCAAGAGCGGCAAGCTCCAGATTCACTGTCAGGAACTGGCCGACCTGGTGACCAACGCGGGCTGGAACCAGGGCTATCCCATCGCCAAGTACGACCCGCCCACTGACGGCTACGAGGCGACGTTCAAGGATTGGAAGACCCAGACCAAGGGCGACTATCCACTCCAGATGTGCAACATCCACTACCCGCGCCGCGCCCACTCGTGCATGGACAACGTCTCCTGGCTCCGTGAGGCCTGGACGCAGGAACTGTTGATGAACCCGATGGACGCCGCGCAACGCGGTCTCCAGCAGGACGATGTGGTGCGTGTGTTCAACGACCACGGCTCGGTCATCCGCCACGTCACCGTCACCCCGCGCGCCATGCCGGGCGTGGTGTTCCTGGGTGAAGGCGCCTGGGCCGAGTTCGACACCGACGGGAACGACATCGCCGGCGCGACCAACACCCTGACCGGCGACCACCCCTCCGGCCCCGACATCGAGTCGTGGCAGGCGTGCGTGGTCCGGGTCGAGAAGTACAACAAGCCGCTCACACCGGATGCCCAGTGGAAGCCGCGCATCGTCTTCCCAGGAGGTGGGGGCAATGTCTAAGCAACTCGCTTTCCACGTTGACGTAAGTGTGTGTATCGGCTGCAAGGCGTGCCAGGTGGCGTGCAAGGACAAGAACGACCTGGAAGTCGGCCGCCTCTTCCGCCAGGTGCGTGAGGTGGCGGGCGGCGGCTGGACCCAGCGCGGCCCGTTCTGGGAACCCAACGTCTTCGCCTACAACGTCTCCACCGCCTGTATGCACTGTCAGAACGCGCTCTGTCTGGAGGTCTGCCCCACGGGCGCGACCTTCAAGCGGGCCGACGGCGTGGTGATGGTGGACCAGGACGTGTGTATCGGCTGCCGCTACTGCGAGTGGGCCTGCCCCTACGGCGCCCGCGTCTACAACGAGACCACCAAGACCGTCACTAAGTGCAACATGTGCGCCGACTTGCTGGATCAGGGCGAGCAGCCCGCCTGCGTCGCGGCCTGCCCGATGCGCGCGCTGGAAGTGGCTGAACTGAGCGAACTCCAGGCCAAGTACGGCGCGCTCGACCAGCTCTTCCCGCTGCCCGACGCCGACATCACCCGCCCGGCCGTCGTCTTCACGGCCCACAAGGACGCGATGCTCGCGAACAAGCACAACTCCTACGTGAACGGCCAGGGGGAGGTCTAACATGAACGTACGCGAATGGGCGCTCGTCGCCTTCACCATCCTGGCCCAGATGTCC
>CAZFUK010000309.1:0-6477 GCA_964522005.1 uncultured Anaerolineales bacterium
CCCCGACCGCCCCACGCCGCCCAAACTGGTGTCCGCCATCCACCTCAACGAGTACGTCCCCGCGCCGTACACCGGCGTCTTCGAGCCGTGGGTGGATACGGGCGACTGGGTCGAGGCGGGCCAGGGCCTGGGCGTCCTGTACGACTTCGAACTGGTGGACCAGCCGGGCCAGACCGTCTACGCTCCCCGTAGCGGCTATACCCTCCTGGTGCCCTTCCAGGTGCCCATGCGCAAGGGCGTGACCATGCTCGTCATCGCCCAGGAGGTGCAGCGATGACCCCGCGCCTGCTGGCCGGCACGGCCCGCGCCGACATCACCCCGCCCGTCGGCATCGCCCACACCAACTGGGGCGCCCAGACCCACGAGCGCGCCCAGGGCGTAGACCTGGACCTGTGGGCGACGGCGTTGGCACTGCGCGACGCCCAGACGGGCGTGACCGCGCTATTGATTGACCTGGACCTGGGCTGGCTCTACGAGCCGGTCGCGGTCCAGACCCGAGATGAAGTGGCGCGGCTGACGGGCGTTCCCCGCCAGAACATCCGCCTCGCCTACACCCACACCCACTCCGGCCCCTCTCTCGGTGAGGGCACCACGCCCGGCGTGCGCTCCGGCGAGGAACTGGTGCCCGCCTACGTCGCCAGCCTGCCGGGCAAAATCGCGGGTGTCGCCTGGGAGGCGCTCAACAACCTGGAACCGGCGCGAGCCGCCGCCGGCGCGGGAACCTGCCGCATCAACGTCAACCGCCGCGACCACCGCCCCGATGGCCGCGTCATCACGGGCCGCAGTTGGGAGGGGCCGGTAGACCCGACGGTGGGCGTGGTCCGCATTGACGACCTGGCCGAGGAACCCATCGCCACCCTCGTCCACTACGCGTGCCACCCGACCATCATGGGGCCGCCGTGTACGCTCATCACGCCCGACTATCCCGGCGTGGTGCGGCGGGTGGTGGAGGAGAGCCTGGGCGGGACGTGCCTCTTCCTCCAGGGCGCGACGGGCAATCAGGCGCCTATTGTCGGCTACGTGGGCGACCCGGCCGTCTACCACCTGGCCGGGCAGCGCGTGGGGCTGGTCGCGGCCGGCGTCGCCGCCAACCTGACCACGCTGCCGCGCCGCGAGCGCTTCGTCCAGACGCTGGAGTCGGGCGCGCCGCTGGGCATCTACGCCGACGACCCGGCCGAGGAGCCGGACCTGCGCCTGGCCGTACTCAGCCGAACCGTTCAGATGCCCGCCCGCGACTACGGCGACCCCGCCGACTGGCAGGCCCAGTCCGACCACTGGGTGGCCGAGACGACGGCGGCCCGCGAGCGCGGCGACACGGAGGCGGTGCGCGACGGCAACTTCAAGGCGCGGCGCGCGGCCATGCGCGCCCAGGTGGCGCGGCGGGTGGCGGGCCAGCGCAGCCTGCCCATCGAGGTCCACGCCCTGCGCATCGGCGACATTGCCCTGGTGGGCACGCCCCTGGAGCCGTTTGTTCAGATCGGCCTGGCCGTCCGTGAGCAGTCGCCCTTCCCGGTGACGCTGTTCTCCGGCTACAGCAACGAGGGCTGGGCCTACGTCCCGACCGCCGCCGACTACCCCCTCGGTGGCTACGAAGTCGAGATTACCCCCTTCGCCCCCGGCGCGGACCAGGCGCTGGTCGAAGGGGTCCTAGCCACCCTGCAAGAACTTTGGACAATGTAAGCTGCGCGGGGCTGAAGTCCCCGCGCTAGGCAAGCAAAGCCCAAGGGGCTAAGAGTCTAGCCCGACAGGGCTTCGCCTGAGTAGCCCAGGGGTTTAGCCCTGGGCGGGCAATCGAATGCCACGTATGTCTTGTTAGAAAGGTATCCTTTTTCCCATGCAAGAACTCGTCAAACACGTGATGGTGGACTTTGTCCAGATGAGCGAGTTTAGCCAGCAGCCGTTCATCATCGAGCGCGGCGACGGCATCCGCCTCTACGACGTGGACGGCAAGGCGTACATTGATGGGCTGTCCGGCGTGTTCGTCGTCGGCACGGGCCACAACAACCCGGCCATCGTCAACGCCCTGCGCGACCAGTTGGAAGTCCTGTCCTTCGCCCCGCCGCTGCACAGCACCAACCCGCCCGCCCTCAAACTGGCCCGCCTGGTGCTGGACCAGGTGCCCGCGCACTACTCCGTCGTCAAGTTCTACAGCGGCGGCTCCGAGGCGACCGAGGGCGCGCTTAAAATGGCGCGCCAGTTCCACCGCCAGACCGGCCACCCGCTCAAATACAAGGTCATCTCGTTTTACCAGGGCTACCACGGCGGCACGCTGGGCGCCCTCAGCGCGACCGGCATGCCCAACCGCCGCTGGATATTCGAGCCGCTGGCGCCGGGCTTCCTCCATGTCCTGCCGCCCAACCTCTACCGCCCACCCCTGGGCCTGGCCCCCGACGCGTGGGAAGAGGCCTGCGTCCGCCAGTTCGAGGAGGTCATCCAGGGCGAGCACCCCGACACCGTGGCCGCCATCATCCTGGAACCCGTCCTGATGAGCGCGGGCGTCCTCGTCCCGTCGCCGCGCTTCTTCCAGACCCTGCGTGAGATCTGCGACCGCTACCAGGTGCTGCTCATCTTCGATGAGATTATCACGGGCTGGGGGCGGCTGGGCGAGTGGTTCGCCGCCGAGGCGTTTGGCGTCTGGCCCGACTTGCTGTGCGTGGGCAAGGGCATGAGCGCGGGCTACTCGCCGCTCGCCGGCGTCATCGTCTCCGATAAGGTGGGGCAAGCCTTCTGGGGCGAGCCGTCCGATAATATCCAGTTCCACGCCGGCCACACCTTCGGCGGCAACCCGCTGTCGTGTGCGGCGGGCCTGGCGAACGTGGCGTACATGAAGGAGCACCACGTGGTGGACAACGCGCGCGAGGTTGGCGCGTACCTGGGCCAGCGGTTGCGGGGGCTGGCCGAGCGCTTCGACTGCATCGGCGACGTGCGCGGCAAGGGCATGCTGTGGGGCGTCGAGTTTGTCCAGGACCGGGCGGCCCGCGCCTCGTTCCCGGCGGCGGCCAACTTCGGCAAGCGCGTCGAGTTGGCGGCGCGGGCGCGGGGGCTGGTGATTCGCGGCGCGCCCAACTTCATCACCTTCGCCCCGCCCCTGGTCTGCACGCGCGAGGACATCGACCAGATCGTGGGCATCGTCAGCGACAGCATCGAGTACGTCCTGGGCCAGATCAGCTAAGAGACCTGGCTGGGGCGTCATGCCGAGTGAAGCGACCTGTGCCCTGCCTGCCCTCCGCAGGAGGGTACTCACGGGTGGGCATCTGCTCTGACCAACGTTACCAGAGCAGATGCTTCGCCTTCGGCACAGCATGACGTTGGCCCGGCTAGACAATCCGTGAACATAGGTGTATACTGCCGAATGTATACAACTGACCAACACTAAATAATGCCTGCAATCCTGGGAGGTGTTTGTGTACGGACTCCAGCCCACCCATCTCCTCATCATCGTCATCGTGGCCGTCCTGTTCTTCGCGCCGTCGCGCCTGCCGCAACTGGTGCGCGGCTTCGGGCGCATGTTCGCGGAGTTCCGCGAGGGCGTCAAAGAGGAACCGCAGCTCGACAAGCCCAAGGCGGAGACGCAGGGCGAGTCCAGCGCCCGCTCCTGACCCCCGCCCGGCGTCACCTGTCCCACGCCCAAAATGCGCTTCGTGGAACCTTGAGGCTTGCTCTCGGGTAGACCGCCTGCTACACCCTGTTGTGTTTCTCGGTTGACGGCCCGCGCCGTCGGCTCTCTCACCCAGGAGGGATGGGATGAGACCGCAGCCAACTCGCCTCGTTGACCTGGTCGCCCAACTGCGCTGGGCCATTCCAGTGGCGATTGCCCTGATTGGCGCCGGCTATGCCGTGCTGGAACTGGTCTACTTCCAGGGCGACGCCTGGTCGGACCTGGAGGTCATCCGCAGCGCCCTCTTCCTCGGCCTGGTCGGCCCGGTCCTGGCCTGGATCACCCTCACCTGGGCGCACAAGGTCGCGCTGGCCGAAGCGGAGGCGCAGGAGAAGCTGGCGCGGCGTAACCGCGAACTGGCCGTGCTCAGCGAGGTCGGCAAGGCGGCCAGTCAGTCCCTCGACCTGGACCAGATTCTACGGACGACGCTCGAAAAGCTCGTCGGCCTGATGAGCCTCGAAGCGGCTGACCTCTGGCTGGTGGAAGGTGACGGCCTGGTCCTGCGGGAACACTACGGCGACTCGGTCGCGCTGCGGGGCGACAGCCGCCATGTCGCCTTCAATGAGTGTGTCTGCGGCGCCTGCGCCCAACGCTCCGAGGCGATTCTCATCCGCAGTCTCAGCGAACAGCCGGCCCTGGCCCATATCCCCTGCCGCGCCGCCGGCTTCGAGTCGGTGCTCAGTGTGCCCATGCAGGCCAAGGGGCGCGTTGTCGGCGTGGTCCACGTCGCCAGCCGCCGCCCCAACGCCTTCTCCCCCCGCGATACGCAGATTCTACAAGCCGTCGGCTACCGCGTGGCGACGGCGGTCGAGAACGCCCGCCTGTTCGAGCAGACACGGCGGCAGGCGCGCCAGTTGCAGACGGCCAGCCTCGTCAGCCGCCAGGTCACGGCCATCCTGGACCTGGACGAACTGCTGGCCCACGTGGTGCGCCAGATTCGGGAGACATTGGGGTTCGCCCACGTCAACCTGTTCCTGGTGGACGCCCACGCCGGGGAGCTCGTCCTGCGCGCCAGCAGCGGCGCGGCGGCCGCCGCCCTCCAGGCGCGCGGTCTCCGGCTGAAGATACACGGCCCCGGCATTACCGTCCAGGTCGCCCAGACCGGCCAGCCCTTCCTGTGCAACGACGTCACGCGGGAACCGCTCTACCTGTACGAGTCGCTGCTGCCCGACACCCGTGCCGAGCTATCCATCCCCCTCCGCATCAGCGACGTGGTCATCGGCGTCCTCGACGTCCACAGCGACCACCCCGACGCCTTCCAGCCTGACGACGTGGTCGCGCTCCAGATTCTGGCCGACCAGGTCGCCATCGCCCTGGAAAACGCCCACCTGTTCCGCCAGATGCGGCACCAGTACGAGACCCTGCGCGCGCTGCACGACGTGTCCCTGGACATCACGGCGCGGCTCGAACCGGCCCAGGTCCTCGACGTGATTCTGGCCCACGCTGCCCGCCTCCTCAACGCCCAGGGCAGCACGCTGGTCGTCGCCGTGCCAGAGACCGGGGAGATGACGGTCATCGCCGTGCACAACTTCCCGGCCGAGTATCTCGGCGCGCGCATGGCCCCCGGCCAGGGGTCGGCGGGGCAGGTCATCACCACAGGCCAGCCCTTGATTGTCAACGACTACCCCCATTGGGCGGGCCGCGCCGTCCTCTTCGACCAGTCGCCCTACGACGCTATCGTCAGCGTGCCGCTGCGCTGGCGGGACCAGGTCTTCGGCGCGCTCAACGTGATGGACCGCCACGACCGCCGCCCCTTCGTCCAGGACGACATCACGCTGCTGAGCCTGTTCGCCGACCTCGCCAGCATCGCCCTCAAGAACGCCGAACTCTATGACCAGGTCCTCCAACTCAGCCACCACCTGGAGCACAAGGTTGAGGAGCGCACCTTAGAACTGGCGGGAGCGCGGGCCGAGGTCGCCCAGAAGGCCGACCAACTCCACCGCCTGCTGGCCTCCACCATTCGCGTCCAGGAGGAGGAGCGCGCCCGCATCGCCCAGGACCTCCACGACGGCTCGAACCAACTGGTCACCGGCACCCTGTACCAGATTCAGGCCGCCCAGCAGAGCCTGGCCGCCGAGCGCGTCGAGCAGGCGGTGCAGAGCCTCGAGTCTGCCAAGCACTTGCTGCGCGACATCACCGCCGAGAACCGCCGCCTCATCGCCGGGCTGCGGCCCTCGATTCTGGACACCCAGGGGCTGGTGGCCGCCCTCAAGTGGCACACCGGCCAGGTCCAGCAGCGCACCGGCATCGCGTGCAGTACCCACGTCGTGGGCACGCCCACCCGCCTCGCGCCCGAGGTCGAGACGGCCATCTACCGCATCGTCCAAGAGTCGCTCAACAACGTCACCTCCCATGCCCACGCGACCGCCGCCCAGGTGCGCTTGCAGTTCCAGCCGCAGTCCCTGCGGCTCCAGGTCGAGGATGACGGCGTCGGCTTTGACCCGGCGGAAGCCCTCAGCGCGACGTCGAACCAGTTGGGGCTGATTGGCATGCGCGAGCGGGCGGAGACCATCGGCGGCCGGCTGCACATCGAGTCGCTGCCCGGCCGTGGCGCGCGCATTACGCTGGAAGTGCCTTTACCATCCCAACCTGAGACGCCGGACAGCCTTCTTACCGTCCGGGAACCAGCGATGAATGAACACGCGCCATTTAACCCAGTCATAAGCGACTGTCACCCTGAGCAAAGCGAAGGGTCTCGCATGGCGACGCGAGATGCTTCACTTCGTTCAGCATGACAGATTGAATTGATTACCGGTAACGAGCCATGATCAACCCCATCCGTGTCATGGTCATTGATGACCACCCCATGGTGCGCCACG
>CAZFUK010000310.1:0-6467 GCA_964522005.1 uncultured Anaerolineales bacterium
TAGATGTCGGGGCAGGCGCGAGACGGGGTGGCGTCACAACGGGTTGCGTCTGCGGATCCATAGTCAACTGTCCTATTACTGACGGCGCGTTAGCTCCGCCTTGAGCCACTTCTTGTCGGCGGGCAGGGCGTAGCAGCGCACGCCGACGGCGTTGTAGACCCCATTGATGACGGCGGGTGTGGTCGGGATGGAGGCCAGTTCCCCGACGCCCTTCGCGCCAAAGGGACCGTCCTTCGTTTCCTCTTCCACGAAGAACGTGATCACTTCGGGCGTCTGGTCAATCTTGGGCAGGTTGCACTTGAACAGCGAGTCGGTCTGCACCTGGCCGTCGCGCATGACAAAGTTCTCCTGAATCGCCATGCCCAGCCCCATGGAGATGCTGCCCTCAATCTGGCCCAGCAGCGCCAGCGGGTTGATGACGCGCCCCACGTCGCACGCCGCGATGACCTTCAGCACCCTAGTCTCGCCCGTCGCCGTGTCCACTTCCACCAGGGCCGCCTGCGCGCCGAAGCCAAACGCGAAGTGGTGGTACTGCTCGGTGTGCGGCGCCTGGTACTGGTAGCGAATCTTGAGCGGCCGGCCCTCCCCCCGCGCCGTCGCCACCACCTCGGCCAGGGGCACGCGGTGGCCGTTGCTGCTGACGTAGCCGTCGGCGAAGCGGAGCGTGTCGGGGCGGGCGTCCAGCATCTCGGCCGCCGTCGCGCTCAGCAGCCCGCGCACCTGGCGGCTGGCGTAGCGTGCGGCGTTGCCGCTGACATAGGTCTGGCGGGAGGCCGTCGTCGCCAGGCCGTCCGGCGTCAGGTCGGTGTCCGACACCAGCACATCCACCTGCTCGTAGGGCACGCCCAGTTCCTCGCTGACCACCTGGGCCAGCACGCCCACCAGCCCCTGCCCAATCTCGGCCGCGCCCGCCCGCACGATGGCCCGCCCGGTGTCAAACACCTCGACCTCGGCCCCGGCGTAGTCGTTGGCGCCGCTGCCAAAGCCCGTGTTCTTGTAGGCGCAGGCCACCCCCCAGGCGCGGCGCTTGGCGCCTTCGACCGCCACGAAGGGGTGCATCGCCATCTCGGCCTTGACCGCTTCGAGACACTTGTCCAGGCCGCAGCTCTCGGTCATCTCCTGGCCGGCCAGCGTCCGCTTGCCGTAGCGCAGGATGTTCTTCTCGCGGATGTCAAGCGGCGTGATGCCCAGTGTCTCGGCCAGCACGTCCATCTGCGATTCCATAGCGAACGCGCTCTGCGTCACGCCAAAGCCTCGGAACGCGCCCGACGGCACGTTGTTGGTGTACATGGCGTAGGTGTTGACGCGCGCGTTGGGCACGGCGTAGGGGCCGGCGGCATGGGTCGTGGCGCGCAGCATGACGTGGTTGCTCAGGCTGGCATACGCCCCGCCGTCGCCCCAGATTTCAGCCTCGTGGGCCACCAGCGTCCCGTCGCGCTTCGCCCCCGTCTTGAGCTTGATGATGGTCGCGTGGCGCTTGGGATGCACCATGAGCGACTCCTTGCGGCTCAGAACCATCTTGACCGGGCGCCGCGTCGCCCACGCGCCAAGCGCCACCAGCACTTGCACCGAGACGTCCTCTTTGCCGCCGAAGCCGCCACCGATGAGGCAGTTAATGACGCGAATCTGCTCCTCCGGCACCGCAAGCGTCGCGGCGATCTGGGCGCGGTCGCTGAACGGGATTTGCCCACCGCAGTAGACCGTGATCCGGCCGTCCGCCTCGGGGATAGCGACACCGGCCTCTGGCTCGATGAAGGCGTGCTCGACGGTCTGGGTGCGATACTCGCGCTCCACGACCACGTCGGCCTCGGCAAAGCCCGCGTCCACATCGCCGTTGTCCAGGTGGAAGTGGGCGAAGAAGTTGCCATGCGCCCCATGCCCAAACCGCTCGACGTTCTCGTGGAGCAGGGGCGCGTCGGGCAGGGCCGCCTCTTTCGGGCCAGGCACCACGGGCAGCGGTTCGTACTCAACCTGAATCTCGCGTAGGGCCGCCTCGGCCGCCGCCTCGGTCTCGGCCAACACCAGGGCCACCGCGTCGCCGACGTAGCGCACCTTGTCGTAGCACAGCACCGGCCAGTCAATCTCGTGGACGCCGCAGTCCTTCCGCCCCGGAATGTCGTCGGCGGTCAGGACGGCCACGACGCCCGGCAGCGCCTTCACCCGGCTCGTGTCCACACGGAGCAGACGCGCGTGGGGGTACTGGCTGCGCAGGGCCTTGGCGTGGAGCATGCCTTCCAGGTAGATGTCGTCGGCGTAGACGCCCTGGCCCGTCACCTTGGCGACGGCGTCCGGACGCGGCAGGGGGCGGCTGATGGCGGCCAGGGGCTGCTTGACGCTCGGTAGGGGCGGCACGTCCTGCCCAGCCGCCTGCTGGATCGCCCGGATAATGGCGTTATGCCCCGTGCAGCGGCAGATGTTCCACTCGTGGGCTTTATAGATTTCGTCTAGCGTGGGGTTGGGGTTCTGGTCCAGCAGCGCCTTGGTGCTCATGATGAAGCCGGGTGTGCAGAAGCCGCACTGGGTCGCCCCCTGCTCGATGTACGCCTGCTGAACCTTGTCTAGCGCGCCGTCCGGTCCGGCCAGCCCCTCGATGGTCGTAATGTTCGCCCCGTCGGCGCGGCGCATCTGGACCAGGCAGGAGCGCACCGCCTCGCCGTCCTTGATCACCATGCAACTGCCGCAGTGGCCCGTCGCGCAGCCGTCCTTGACGCCCGTCAGGCCCAACTGGTCGCGCAGCACATCCATCAGGAAGGCCTTGGGGGCCGCCGTCACCTGGCACGGCTTGCCGTTGACCACCAGCGTATAGACTTGAGCTTCATTCATGAGTGCAACCCTTTTGGCGACCTGACAGGTTTCTCAAAACCGGTCAGGTCTCTGCGTGACCAATTTCTGAGCAGCGGGCGAGCGAGGACGGGGCAGTTGTCAACAGAGCCTACTATAGCACACTCTTACCCGCCGGCTGATGCAGCTTTCACTACGCTGCGTAGAGGTTTCTTCCCGCTAAGGGACGTAGTATACTGGAAGATGGATTACTCCGTCAAGACGCGGCCGCTCCCCGAACCGTCTCAATGTACCAGTCGAAGGCGGCGAGGAACTGGCGCAGCGCCGCTTCATCGGTTAGCGCCTGCAACGGTATACTCGGCCGCTTGGCGAGTCGGTCAGCGGAGATGTTGACGCCCGGAATCTCGTTGAGGCGGCGGCGGAGTTCGTCTCGATGAGCCTGGTCATTGAAGGGCGGAACGGCCATATATTGGAACTGGATTTCGACACTTTGGTAGGTCCAGACGGCAAACGTGTAGGCAGGCCCCGCAGGAAGATCGAGCATGGCATAGAAGGAGCCACTGCGAGGCCCCCTGCCCCACCAAATGCGGCAGCGACGCGAGGTAGCCCAGTCCAACAGGGTGCGAGCTGTGGCGACGGCTTGAGGACCATGACGAGCTTCCAACTCAGGAAAGAAGGAGGCTTCGTCCCACTGCTTCACGTCAGGCTTAACAGTGTTTGTCTTCTCTTGACTTCCAATCACAAGAGGCGTGAGAACTCGCTGGTTGCCTTCGCCAGCCACATATTGACGGACTTCGACGGCCAGGACTTCGGTGGGGTTCATCTGCTGGTTGAGGTATTCGACGATGCGGCGTAGTTCTGGAGGCATTGCGTCAGTAACGAAGACCAGGCGCAACCGTCCTGCCTGGAGGTTCGTCCGAACCTGAACCCAGAAGGCGTCCGAGTCTCCTCCAACCAGGAAGTCGCTAAGCGTCTGGTCAGGGTCCACCTTACGAGCACGGCACGTCGTCTCAAAGTAGTGGCGGATGGTCTCGATAGGCCAGTAGGTGACGGCATTAGCCGCATATTCGAGAAGCTGCCCCACAACTTCGCGCCGGATGCGCGTATCCGAGGCGCGTTTGACTTCTACCAGCGTCGGGATGGCGTCCTGGTCGAGGAACAGGTGGTCCACCGACCAGCGCGGGCCGCTGTCCGGCTCGGAGGCCAGGGGGACTTCGCGGGAGATGAGCAGCCAGCGGCGCGGGACCGTCGGGTTGATTTGGTCGCCGGCCAGGAGGTTGGGATAGTCGGCGACGAGCCGCTGGAGGTGGTCTTCGTTGGGGGGAGGCTGGGAGGTCATTTCGACTAGTTGACCGTTATCCTGGATGAGATAGACGCCGCTGGGCATAGATGACTCCTGAAGACAGATGCAAGGGTAGGAAGGATAGGAAGCCAGGCCAGCCGGGGGCTAGCAGTCGAAGACCGACCAGCAGATGCTGTTGCGCAGGCGCTGGTCATCCAGAACAAGGTCGCGGATCGCGGCGGGCAACTGCTCGCGCTGCCACTGGCATTCCCGACGACCAGCCGCCTCGCTCTCCCCCTTCGGGGCGGCGGCGCGCACGGCCTTGATGGCGTAGGCCGCCGCCCCCAGCTCGTGGGCGGCCACATGCGCCACGGCCGCCGCCTGGGCCGCCGCGTAGGCGGCGTGCCGAGGAGCGCCGCTCAAGTCTCTGGCCGCCCCGTTGGCGTGGCCGGCGGCGGTACGCGCTTGAGTCATCGTCACCTCGCCGCGTGCCCAGGCGCGGGCCAGTTCGATGGCGCGGCGCGGCCGGTCGTCATCGGGTCGGACCGCCTCAAACAAGGGCAACACATGCTCCGCGCAATCGGCCGCCCAGAGCGCCAGCAGGTGATGGTCGGAGTCCTGGAGGACGCCGCCGCGCCGTAGCGTGATGAAGCGGGGGTCGCGCTGTTTGGGTAGGATCATGTCTTTGGTCCTAAGGCGGCGTCGAAGAACTGGACCAGGCGGGTGTAGAGGCGGGCCTGGTTGGCCGGGCGCAAGATGCCATGCCCCTCGTCGTCGAACTGGAGCACTTCATAGGGAACACCGTGGGCGTCCAGCGCCGTCACGACCTGGCGCACGTTCTCTGGCGTGACGTTCGGGTCTTGCGCGCCCTGGACGATGAGCAGCCGGCCCTGGATGTTCTGGACAAAGTGGATGGGCGATCGCTCGCGGTACTTGTCGGGTATCTCATCGGGACGGCCGCCAATCATCTCCTCGCTATACGGGCGCAGGTCGGGGCGCGTCGTCTCGTAGTCCACGACGAGGTCGGTCATGCCGCAGATGGGGGCGGCCGCCGCGACCACCTCGGCCGGCGTGTGGGTGATCTGGCGCCACGACGAGTAGCCACCGTAGGACGTGCCGGTCACGCCGACACGGCCCGGCTCGGCCAGCCCCGCCCGAATGAGCGCCTCCGCCCCCGTGGCGATGTCGGCCTGCTCGCGGCCGCCCCAGCCGTCCTCCTTGATACTCTCGCGGTAGGCCAGCCCGAAGCCCGTGCTGCCCCGGTAGTTGACGTCGAGGACGTTGAAGCCCTGGGCCACGAAGTACTGGAGTTCGGAGTTGAGGGCGTCCTCGGAGTGGGCTGTCGGGCCGCCGTGGATGTAGACCACGGCCCGGCGCGGGTTGGGCTGGGCGCGGTACAGCCAGCCCTGGACCGACCCCCCGTCCACCGACGTCCAGCGAAAGTCTTCGGCCGGCGTCAACTGATCGGGGCGCAGCGGCGTGCGCTCCCAGACGCGGGTGAGGGACAGCAGACCCGCCGGGGTCGCTGTGTGGGGGGCCAGGCGGACCAGGTCATGGGGCGTGGTGGCCGAGTAGTACAGGGCGATCCAGGCGCCGTCGGCGGCGCGGCCAATGGGCAGCAGGTTGCCGGGCAGGCGCGGGAAAGCGGTCTCCACGCCGCTGGCCGGGTCCAGCCAGGTGGGCTGGTGCGTCGCCTCGCGGACCTCGTCCACCACAAGCAGGCCGTCGGGCGAGACGCGGACGCCCTCGATGTTGCGGGCCGGGTCGTCCAACAGCCAGCGGGTCTCGCCGCTGGGGAGGTGCAACGTGCCGAGGCTGCGGTGCGCCTGCGGCCGACCGTCGCGCGACTCGGTCAGGAAGACCACGGTTTCGCCGTCGGGCAGCCACTGGGCGAAGACCTTGACCGTCGGCCCAAAGTTCAGGAGTTCGCGGTCCTCGCGGCCCGCCGCGTCCACCAGGTGGACCTGGACGCCGGAGGGGTGGCGGTCCTTGCGCGGGTAGAGCAGGCGCGTGCCCTGGCGGTTGAGGAGGGGCACGCTATAGGCCGGCTTCCTCGGCTGGGCGATGGGCGTGCGCTGGCCGGTGCGGCGGTCGTGGCGGTACAGCCACGTCGGCTCGATGACCCGACCCTGGGCGAAGTCGTAGTTCGCGCCGTAGTAGAGCGTCTGGCCGTCGGGGGCCACCGCGCCGCCGCGCAGGAAGAAGGGCGGGCGGTCCTCGGTGAGGGCTTCCATGACGCCGGGCCGGTCCATCACTACGCGGAACAGGCGAGCGCGCTCGTCGCGGTCGTGGTCCTCCGCCACCAGGACCGAGCGCGAGTCGGGCGTCCAGCCCACGAGCAGGGTGGCTGCGGGGGTCTGGGTCAGCGCGACCGGCCCAGTCGAGCCGTCGGCGGGAACGACGA
>CAZFUK010000311.1:0-3571 GCA_964522005.1 uncultured Anaerolineales bacterium
CAGCCGCTCAGCCAGACGCAAGCCCGAACGGCGGCGCAGGAAGCCCTCCAGCGAGTGGCCGTCGGCATAGCCCAGGGCGCACTCGCGGATGACCCAATCGGGGATGCCACGCTCCCGGACGTAGGCCAGGGCGCGCGGCTCGCGCCAGAGGAGGTGGTGGTAGAGCGCCCCCGCCGTGTTCATGACGATTTGCTCTTCCAGCGTCAGCCGGTCCCAGCGGCGTTCTCTGGGTTCGGTCACGGGGTTCACCCTCGGCTGCTCAGAGTGGGGCGGCTGCCCTGAGAGCCAGGCGCAGGCCTCGGCGAAACCCAGATCGAAGCGGCGGCGGACGAAGTCAATGACATCCCCGTGCGCCCCACAGGCGAAGCAGTGGAAGTGCTGGTCACCGGCGTAGACCACGAGACTGGGGCGGCGGTCGTCATGAAACGGACACAAGCCCTTGTGCCGCCCTGGCCCGGCGGGCTGCAACGCCACTCCGCTGGCCGCGATGACGTTGACCAGGGGGTAGTCGCGCCGCAAGGCGGCGACATCGTAGCGTGGGACGGTAGGTGTCATGCTCCCTCCCTTCCATTGTCCCGTGGCGTCAGTCGGCGGCGCGCGACGCGCGGCGTCCCCTGCGCTGCGTCATCCACCTCCCGCCGTATCCCGGCTTCCTGCGTCTGTTGCGCTAACTCGCGCGGCGCGGTCGTCGCCAGGCGATGCTCCATCGGGCTGGCCTCGACCTTGAGCGCCACGTGGCTGCCGGGCGCGAAGAACAGCCCCTCGCCCTTGCCCGCCGCCAGCAGAAACTGGCGTTCCTCCGGCGAGAGTTGGAAGGTCGCCACGACCGGCTCGATGGTCGCGCTGTCCTGCTTCATCAGGAACTTGAGGGCGGCGTTGGTGAGTACCGTGCGCCCGTGTTCGCTGCCCAGGAAGTCGGCCACATCCTGGGTGATGGTCACCAGGCCGAGGTAGTACTTGCGGGCGCGGCGCGCCATGCTCGACAGGAAAGCCCCACCTTCGGCGTACTGCATTAAGCTCCAGGCTTCGTCAATAATGAGCAGACGAGGACGACGTTGGCGGCGGACCCCGTTCCAGACAAAACTGGCGATGAGGTGGATGCCGAGCGGCCGCAATTCGGGTTCGAGCGCCTGGACATTGAACACCACCAGGCGGAGGTCAAGGGCGACATTGGTGGGGGCCGAGAACAGACCGGCGAGCGAGCCCTCGACGTACCGTCGGAGACGCGCGGCGAGGCTGGCCGCCGTGTCGCCCGGCGTCCTGGCGAGGACCCTGTGGAGGTCCCTGAGCAGCGGCGCCGGCCGGGTGTGGGTCTGGGGGTCGCCCGTGATGCCAGCCGAGGCGTAGGTCTGGTACAGCGCCTGGTCGAGAACCGCGCGCTCCTGGGCGCTGAGGGGCCGGCCTGGCTCGGCCAGCATAATCTCCAACAGCCCCAAGAGGGCCGCCACCTGCTCGGCCAGCGGGTCGCGGCCGTCTTCGTCCCCGGTGGCGGGCGGCAGGTCGAAGGGATTGAGATGCTGCGCCGACGAACTCGCCAGGCGGATGTACTGGCCGCCCACAGCTTCGCACAGCGCGCGGTACTCGTCTTCGGGGTCAATGACCAGGAAGTCGACGCCCAGCAGGAGGTTGCGCAGTGCCATGAGCTTGGTGAAGTAGCTCTTGCCCGCCCCCGACTTGGCGAAGACCACGGCGTTGGCGTTCTCGAGGCTGTCGTCGAAGGGGTCGAGGATGACGGGCGAGTGGTTGTGCCGCGCGATGCCGTAGAGGACGCCGCGCTCCATGGTCAAGGTACTGGACGAGAAGGGGAACATCGTCGCCAGCGAGCTCGTGTCCAGGTTGCGGTAGACGAGCAGTTGATCCTGGCCTTCGGGCAGACAGGCGTGGAACCCGCTATCCTGCTCCAGGACGGCGACGCGTGAGTGGGCGATCATGCCATCCAGGGTCACCTCCACGCGGCGCGTCAAGAGGTCGAGGGCGGGCAGGGAGGTGGCGCGCAGCAGGATGTAGAGGCTGACCGAGAAGACCTTCTCTTCCCCGCGCTGGAGCGCGTCGCGGAGGCGTTCGGCATCCTCGTAGGCCACTTCGCGTTCAGGGTCGGCAATTCGGCCACCCCGCGCTGCCAACAGCCGCGAGGAGTGGAGTTGGACCATCTTGTGGCTGAGGGCCGTCACCATCTGGCCCGTTTCCAGGGGGTAGGCGTGCAGGCTAATCTCCAGCGGCTCCTCGAAGTCGATGAGCGGGCTGAGCCAGCCAGGGCTGACGGTGCGCGGGTAGCCGACGACCACCAGCGTGCGGACGTACTGGCTGTCGAGGCGGACGTGCGTCCGCGCCAGTTCCACCGCAGCGGGCGCGACCAGGTCGGCGAGGGAGTGGACACCACGGGCAAAGCGGTCCGCGTCCGCCCCAAAGGGGGGCTGTGTGTTAGCCTGTCGGCGTCGTAGCGAGAGTAGCGGCATCAGGACCTCCTTGGGGTCTGAGACCCGCCATTTACAACCAGGGCGGTGTACTCCGTCAGCCGGCGTTGCAGGCGTTGGACGCGGGCCAGGTCAGGACACCAGCAGGCATAGGTGAGCTGGGCCAGTTCGGTATCTCCCAGGCGGCGGACCGTCAGCCCACAGCGCCCCAGTTGGCGCTCGACTTCCTCACAGCGGAAGGTGAGCTGACGCCGCGCCGCGTCGAGGTCGAGGCTCGCGTGCGCTCGCCCCAGGCGCCAGCGAGGGCCACCGGCGTTCGTATCCGCCTGCGCCGGCACGACCAGGTAGAACCGCCGCTCCAGCAGAGTGCGGTGGCGGGCCAGCCGGCGCAGGAAGAGGCCATAGTCACGCGCCAGGGAGGTGAGCGGCTCGGTCAGGCTCGTCTGGGCCTGCCGTTCCAGGTCGGCCAGGTAGGCTTCCAGGTCCACGGGCAGGACGCGAACGAGTACCTGGACCGGAAAGGTCAGGCCGTTGAGGAAGGTGGCGTAGCCGGCGATGATGCCCTCCCGCTCGCTCTGCCCCACCAGCCCGAAGTTCACACTCCCCACCTCCAGAACCGCCCGGTAGCGGCCTCCGGCCAGCCGAACCACGCCGTCTTCAATCGCTTCCAGGTTCAGATGCACGGTTTGCACGGCGGCGCGTCGCTTCATGCTCCCTCCTCGCCCCTGGCCAGGTCGAGGGCCAACTCCGCCCACTCGCCGTCGGCAGTTCGCCCCGCCTCGCGCTCGGCCAGACACGGCCGCCAGACGGCTGTCTTGGGGAGGGCCAGGTAGCGCAGGGCGACGAAGGCCCAGTCCTCCAGGCCGCGGCCGTAGGGGCGGATGAAGGCCAGCGCGGCCGCCAGCAGCAGGCCCACCAGCGCGAGGCTCAGTCGAACCGCTGGCGGAGCGTCGAGCCAGCCGTTCCACAGGCCATATGCGCCTGAGAACCCGACGCTCAGGTACATCACCTGCCGGATGGACAGGCCGTAGAAGGCGCGGTCCTCGACATTCAGGTGGGTGGGAATCTCATGTCGTTCGTCTGTCATGGCGCCTCCCTTAGCGACTTAGGGCCGACTGGATCATGGCGGCGATGGTGCGCGCCGAGAGGGCAATCGC
>CAZFUK010000311.1:3581-6455 GCA_964522005.1 uncultured Anaerolineales bacterium
CTGCCTTGTGGCCGAGCATCGCGGCAGCCTGACTGACCCTCGGTGCTTCACTGGAATGAAGACCGACCCGGCCCGGCGGACGGTCGCCCTCTATCGCTGACTTCCGAGCGGCGGGCATGCCATCGAACCCACGTCATGCCCCGATCGAGTCCTGGATCATCCCTGCGATCACCCTCGCCATGAGGACGATGGAGAATCCGACCAGGGCATTGACGATTGCCGACTTGCCGCGCTCCATCTGGTGCGGGCTGCCGGCGGCGCTCATGTAGATGAAAGCGCCCCACAGCAGAAAGAACGCGCTGACCGTGACTGCCACGCCCATGCCGAGGTTGAGCAGATTGTTGAACAGACCATTGACCGCGTCCACAGCAGACCTCCTTATCGGTTGAACTAAAGTTGCGCTAGCGCCTGACGCGCCCGGCGCCCGCGTAGTGAGCGTTCCAGTACGGGTCCGAGAAGATGGGCATGATGCGCACGACATCGCCCGTGGTCGGGGCGTTAATCATGCGCCCGCCCCCGATGTAGATGCCGACGTGGGTGATGCGTTCCCCGGGGTAGGTATGCTCGAAAAAGACCAGGTCGCCCGGCTTGAGGTCGCTCGGCGCCAGACGCGCCGTGGCGTTGTACTGCTGCTGGGCGGTGCGGGGCAACGTGACGCCCACCTGGCGGTAGACCCACTGGACCAGGCCCGAGCAATCGAAGCTGGTCTGTGGGCTGGCCCCGCCCCAGACGTAGGGCATGCCCAGTTGGGCGTAGGCCAGTTGAACCACCGCGTCGTGAACGGGGGCGGGCAAGGGCTGCGTCTGCTGGATAGTTGGCGTCGCGCCCAACGCGGCCGAGAGCAGGGTGGTGAGACTGGCGACGACAAAGGCCAGGGCAATCACCAGGGTCCCCACCAGGCCGAAGCCTACCTTGAGCGCCTCCCGCCCCAGGTCCTCCAGCAGGACCGCGACAAGCGCCGCCTTCATGGTCGTCCTCCTTGTCGCGTGGGGGTCGGTGTCCCCCCGCCTTCCAACTTGCCGGCCATGCGCCGATAGGCGTAGTAGCGGACGAAGCCAAGGCCATCGTCCAGGTGGCGGCGCATCAGGCTGGGGACCTTGAGGGTCAAGACGAGGACGGCGACGCCGAGGAGAACTGCCAACAGCGCCGAGTCGGCGGCCATGGGCGTGAGCTCCGTCAGGAGCGACCCGCCGAGCTTGAGGGTCAGCACCTGGACGAACTGGGTAAAGACCGCGCTGAAGAAGGTACTCGACCAGAGGCGCGCCCAGCCTTGCGTCTGGGGGAGGGTCCAGCATAGCAGGGCAAGGGGCGAGACGACCAGGAGCACGTCTACCAGGGCCAGCCGCATGAGCGCCTGGAGCAGGAGCAGCAGGCTGGTGACGAGGTAAATGAGGGCGGCGAGGACGTCCACCAGCGCCTGGCTGGCGGTGTTGGCGCGCTCCCAGGCGGGGAGGCTGGCCTGGCCGACGGCGCTGCACAGGGCATTGTTGGTGTCAATCGCCAGTTGGGTCCACGACAGACTGGTGTTGACCAGGAGCGCGCCCAGGACGAGACGCGGAAAGAGGTCCATGGCCTCGTGGTAGGGCGACCCCAGGCCCTCGCGCAGGGTGACGTTGAAGCCGCCCCATAGGGCGACGAGGACAAAGGCGGCGTTGGCGATGAGGCGCACGACGCCCCACAAGCCCTGCACGGTGGGACTGGCGTACGAGCCAGACGGCGGGGTCTGGGTGATGAAGTTGAGGGCGCTGCCGAGGACACCGCCGACCAAGCCGTGGAGGGCGTCGGCCAGCCCCTGGAGCAGGTTGACGAGGACGCGGTTGAAGACCTCGGCGGCCCACTCCTTGGGGTCGGGCAGGAGGCGCAGGAAACCACCTGGGCCGCTAGGGGGTGCGGGGGACGGCTCAGCCGTCGCTGTCGGCGCTGGGTCCGCGCCTGGCTCCTGGGCCTGGACAGGCGAGGCTGTCAGGAGGAGAGCCGCCAGCGCGCCGGCCAGGAGGACGAGCAGCGCGGTAGCCTTCATCGCGCCTCCTCGGGCCGCCACTGGACCAGCCAGAAGTCAGGCTGGCTAGTGCCCCAGGTCGTATTGCGCACGACGAGGATGGCTTGGGCGTGAGCGACGTCCCAGCGGGCCGCGAAGTCGCCCGTCACCTTGAGGGGGATGTCACCCAGATCGTGGCCCTGGCCGTCCGACTCGACGGCGCGGAGGGTCAGCGGGGTGTTGCTCTTGGCCTGGGCGAAGGCGAGGACTTGTCCATCTTCACGCCAGGCGGGGAACTGACCCGTGCTGTCGCCGAGCCTCTGACCGACAGGGTGTGCAAGCTGGGCGAGGAAGAGTGTGGGCGTCGGTTTGCCGCCGAAGAGCCACCCGCTCGGCCCAGGTCGCTCTTGCACAGGCGCGGCGTACAGCAGATGGTCACGATCGGGCGACCAGGCAACGGGCGCGACGGGCAGGAATGCCTCGGTATCCCAGGCCAGGTCGGCCAGGTAGCGGACGTCAGCCGTCTTGACATTGAGGAGGACCAGGGAGACCGTCTGCTCGACACGGGTGAGCAAGGCCAGCCACTCGCCGCCCGGCTGCCACTGGTAGCTGCCTGGGAGAACCTCACTCGGTAGGGTGACAAGGTCTTGCACCTCACCCGTCGTCGGGTTAAGCCAGGCCAGGCGCGTGCGAACCCCCTTGCCTGCGACGGGCTGCCGCCCCACCAGGAGCAGGCCTTGCCCGTCAGGCGCCCAGGACAGGTCAACCAGGCTCTCACCGTCCGCCGACGCGGGCAGAGAGTAGAGGCGTGTGCCACGTGATTCGCCGCGGCGCGCGAGCCGCACCTCGTCCAACACGTCGCGCTGGGTCGCCTTGCCGTTGGCCTGAGCGAGATA
>CAZFUK010000312.1:0-6431 GCA_964522005.1 uncultured Anaerolineales bacterium
GCTGGGCGAGGGCCTGCTCACCAGCGAGGGCGACTTCTGGCTGCGCCAGCGCCGGCTGATGCAGCCGGCCTTCCACAAGCAGCGGCTGGCCCACTTCGGCCAGACCATGACCGACAAGACGCTCGCCATGCTCGACCGCTGGCAGACTTACGCCGACAGCGGCGAGCCGTTCGACGTGTCCGAGGAGATGATGCGGCTGACGCTGAGCATCGTCGGCAAGACGCTGTTCAGCGCCGACGTGGAGGACATGTCGGGCGAGGTCGGCCAGGCCATGGAGGTCGCCCAGGCCCATGTCAACTACCGCTCCACCCATCCCTTCTCGCTGCCGGAACGCTTCCCCACGCCCCGCAACCGCCGCTTCCACCAGGCCAGGGCGACCTTCGACCGCATCCTGCTCGGCATCATCGAGGAGCGGCGGCGGTCGGGCGAGGACAAGGGCGACCTGCTGGGCATGCTGCTGGCGGCGCGCGACGAGGCGACGGGCGAGGGCATGAGCGACCGGCAACTCCGCGACGAGGCCGTCACTCTGTTCCTGGCGGGCCACGAGACGACGTCCAACACGCTGACCTGGACGTGGTACATGCTGGCGCAGCACCCCGAGGTGGCGCGGCGGCTGCGCGAGGAGTTGGCCCAGGTGCTGGGCGGTCGGACGCCGACGGTGGCCGACGTGCCCAACCTGAAGTACACCACCCAGGTCATTGAAGAGACGATGCGGCTCTACCCCGCGGCCTGGGTGGTCGCGCGGGGGGCCATCGGCCCGGACGAGATCGGCGGCTATCCCATCGCCGCCAGCGCTCTCATTAGCATCAGCCCCTACATCACCCACCGCCACCGCGACTTCTGGCCCAACGCCGAGGTCTTCGACCCGGACCGCTTCACGCCCGAGCGGTCGGCGGGCCGGCCGCGCTACGCCTACTTCCCGTTTGGCGGCGGCCCGCGCCAGTGCATTGGCAACAACTTCGCCATGCTGGAAGCGACGCTCCTCCTGGCGACGATGGCCCAGGCGGGCCGGCTGGAGCTTCTGCCCGGCCACGCCGTGGCCCTGGAGCCGTTGATCACGTTGCGGCCCCGCCACGGCATGCGGATGCGTTTCGTGAAGGCGGCCCATGAATAACCTGCGCTATACGCTCCGCCGTCTGGCTCTACTGGCCCTGGGCCTGGCCGGGCTGCTGGCCGCCGCGCCGGCCGGGGCCGAGCCGCCGCCCTTTGGCATGCCCTTCGCGGGCAAGCCGGGGCCGGACACATGGCTGCTGAGCCAGGCGTATGGCAACACGTCGGGCGCGTACCGCCAGCGCACCTCGACCTACCGCTTCGGCCAGGGCATCCACTTCGGCATTGACATCAGCGCCGCCTGCGGCACGACCGTGGTGGCGATTGGCGACGGCGTGGTGGCGGCGGTGGACGGCCCGTATGGCTCCGCCCCCCACAACCTGATGATCAACCACCCCAACGGCTACGCCTCGCTCTACGGCCATCTGTTGGAGCGGCCCCGCATCGCCGTCGGTACGCCCGTCACGCGCGGGCAGCCCGTCGCGCTGTCCGGCGACCCCGACGAGACGTGCTACTCGCGCCCGCACCTGCACCTGGAAATCCGTGACCTGTCCTACCGCCGCGCCTTCAACCCCATCCCCCTCATCGAGGCCGACTGGGACAACCTGACCCTGGCGGGCGGCTTTGGCCGCGCCTTCCAGCGCGACCTGGACGACCCGCGCCGCTGGCAGGACCTGGAGGACCAGCCCGACATTGTCTTCGGCGGCGCCCTCATCAACAGCTATGCGCGCACCTGGCCGCCGTCGTTCCCGAACACGCCGGCCTTCGGGCGCTGAGAGCCTAAGCTTCTGGACATGACTCACACGATTTACAGGACCGTCCGTCTAGCCCTCTTTAGTGTCACCCTGGTCTGCCTGACCGGGCTGGCCGCGTGCCAGACAGCGGCCCCCGCGCCCCAGGCCCAGGCGCCCGCCGCGCCGACGCCGACGACGCTGTCTCGCCCACAAGCCGCCGCGCCGGCCGCGCCCACCGCCGCGCCTGCCTTCCCCACCAGCCCACGGCCCACTAACCCACCGCCTACGGCCCTACCGACCAACCCGCCGCCCACGCTCACACCCACCGCACTCCCCACCCCGGTCCCACCGACACCCTCCCCCAGTCCCACGCCCGGCCCGCGTCTGAGGCGTGTCACCGATGGCGGCTGCTGCGTCAACCCCACGTGGCTGCCCGACAGCCGCCGCGTCGTCTTCATTGACCGCCCGGCTGACGGCGCGGTGGGACTGTACACCGTGGACACCGAGGCGGACGGCCCCCCGGTGTTCTTCGCGGAGCGTCTCGGCTACTACGCGGCGGGCTACAGCCTGCTCTGGCAGCCGGTGGGGGAGACCATTCGGGTCCAACGCCTCAGCGACGGCCAGACCTTCACCGTGCGCAACGGCGGGCGAACGATTAACGTCTCGCCGGACGGCGGGCGCGTAGCCTGGCAGGTCACGCCGACCCAGGAGGGCGTGCCCATCGAGCAGCGCCTCAGTCAGGTCTGGGTGGCCGACATTGACGGGCAGAACGCCCGCCAGGTGGCGAGCCTGCTGCGGGCGACGCTGACCGGCTGGTTCCCCGACGGCCAGCGCCTCCTGCTGAGCGGTCGGCCCGACCCCAAGAGCCAGGCGGTCGCCCTGTCGGTGCTGAACCTGGCCGATGGCGGCGTGACCGAGTTGACCCGCGTCGAGCGGCTGCGCACAGGCGCCGTCTCGCCCGAAGGCGGCTGGGTGCTCTACTCCGTCGCCTTCCACCCCGATAAGGCGCAGAACGGGCTGTGGCTCGTGCGCTCGGACGGCTCCGAGCGCCGCCGCCTGGACTTCTACGGCGCGGCCCAGTGGCGCGGCGAGGGCAAGCTGGTCTACATCCCCCTCGACGCCGACGCCCCCTGGCACCAGCTCTGGCAGTACGACGCCGCGACAGGGCGATCGGCCCCCCTGACCGACCCGGCTACGCTGCCGTTTAAAGTGTCCAACGGCGACTGGACCGTCTCGCCCGATGGCCGCAAGGTCGTCTTTGTCGCCGCCCAGGACCACAACCTGTGGGTGATTGACCTGCCCGCGCCGTAAGCCTATCCTGCAAGCCACCCCCGCAGATACCCCACGTGCTCGGCGTAGTGCTCCGGCACGGCGATCCAGGCCCAGCGCCGCACGCTGCGCGTCCACTGCTCGGTCGTCAGCCCGCGCAGCAGGCCGGCGATTCGTCCGTGCGACGTCTCGAAATGCTCCGCCACCTCGTCCAGGGTACGCCCCACGTCCTCGCTCGTCCACTGGTCGTTCAACTCCAGGTAGTTGCTGTAGTCGTGAGCCGGGCGTTCGCCCCGCGCCAGGGTGACCAGTTGGTCGTAGGCGACGTCGTTCCAGCGGGCCAGGTGGGCCAGGACATCCTGGACGCGCCAGTCGCCCGTCGCGCCGGGCGCCGTCTTCTGCGCGGGCGTGAGGCCGTCCAGGATGGCGCGCAGGTCGGCGTAGGCCGCGTCCATGGCGGCCAGAATCTCGGCGGGTTCGCGCAGTGTCGTCATGGGAACTCCTTGCATGCGTGCAACGTCATAGGGAAGGTGTGAAAAGGGTCATAGCCCGTATCACCAGACCAGGGTATACTGGGGGCACACGGTTCATCGGGCGACGCAGAGGGTAAGTGAGAATAGCCTTAGAGCGGGTAATAATGGTGGACCTCAGGCGCACAGGAAAGCGGTGAAGTTGTAAGATTCCTTTCGGGTGCGCCGCCCGATGTGCCTTGCGTCGCAGCACCCTGTCGGTTTACGCCGCCCGCGTCGGTCAGGTGTCGGTCGGGCGTGGGGCGGCTGTCAAGCGAGCGTAACGAATTTGGGGTATACTGCGTCTATAGGATAATCCGAATCGGGTAGTGGCACGTATCTTGCATTAATGGGCAACGTCATAGATGATAAGCGAAGAGTGCGCGAGGAGTACGACCATGATGAACGCAGCCGTTCTTGAACCGAGCGTGTTGGAGCAGTTAAGCGACGCCATTGCCCGCAGTATGAAGCGCCCGGCCAGGCTAACCCCGATGGTCTACGAGCAAAACGAGTGTGTCGTGGTGGAGATGCCCGCCCCCCGCGTCCCCGTGGACGAGATCGAGCTGCACCTGGATGGGGAGTACACGCTGGTCATCGGCCATCCGGGCCAGAAGTTCCATGCTCGCGTTGCCTTGCCCGCCCGCGTCTCGGTCGCGGATAGCGTGGCCTACTGCGTCGGCGGGGTCCTCAGCATGACCTTCCTCAAGGCCGACGCCGTCGAGGAATTGGAAGTCGAGGAAGACCCCGTGGCTGACTTTGAAATGGCGATTGGCTAACCCGCCCTAGAGCGTTTCAGCATGGGCCGCCCCGCGCGGCCCATTTTTGTTGTCCCCACTCACTCTTGCCTCCGCGCCCCGAGCCGGCTATAATCCTGGACAGCGACTCGACCCGGAGAACCCTATGCTGAGCCTGGAATTCTGGTTTACGGTGGCGATTATCATCCTCTTCCTGGAGATGAGCGTGCTGTTGCTCATCCTCATCGCGCTCACCGGCGGCCTGGGCTATGGCTCCGAGTGGCTGCGCCGCAAGCTCAAGGAGTGGGTGCCGGTCGGGCAGGGCTATGTCTTCAAGGGCCGTGACTTGACCCGCCAGGCGGCGGCCAAAGTGGTGGCGCCGGCCATCGGCGCGCGCAGTCAGGCGGCCGGGTTGAGCCACACCGTGCGCGTGCTGTTCAACCGCAAGTCTTAACGTCCCACCGGACGCTGGAAGAGGCTTCTGTGGCGATGGGTTCTCGGCCTCGGCCTCGAGATGGGTGAGGCATGCGAGGTTACCGCTGTTATGAGCCGCCGCCCCCGCGTTACCCCTGGCTCGTCGCGGCGCGGTCGTTGGCCCGCCGTAGCCTGCCCCTCGCGGTCCTGGCGCTGCTGGCCTTTGGCCTCGGCAAACCGCCCATCATCCCCACCGAACTCGGCCCACCCCAGACCGTGCAGACCCAGACCCCCCGCCTGGCCGTGCATACCCGCCTGACCGACGAAGTCGAGGCCTGGAAGATCAAGCAGACGCTGGTGATGGTGCGCCAGATGGGCGCACCCACCGTCGTCGAGTACTTCCCCTGGGCCTACAGCGAGCCGCGCCCCGGCCGCTACGACTGGGAGCACGCCGACCTGGTGGTGGACCACGCCTTAAGACAGGGCCTGCGCCTGGTCGCTCGCCTGGACTACGTGCCCGACTGGGCGCGCCCGCCCGGCACGACGACGCGCTACCTGGACGAGGCCCGCTTCCCCGACTTCGCCCGCTTTGTCGGCGCGTTCGCCCGCCACTTCGCGGGCCGCGTGGAGGCGATCATCATCTGGAACGAGCCAAACCTGGCGTTTGAGTGGGGCGGCCGCCCGCCCGACCCGGCCGCCTACACCCGCCTGCTGGCCCAGGCCTACGCCGCCGCCAAGGCGGCCAACCCGGCGGTCCAGGTGCTCGCGGCGGGCCTCGCCCCGACCCTGGCGCGGCCGGGGGAGGAGGCGGCCATGAGCGACCTGGTCTTCCTCGACGCCATGTACGCGGCGGGCGCGGCGGCCCACTTCGACGGCCTCGCGCTCCACGCCTACGGCTGGAGCTTCCCCGCCGACGACCCACCCGACCCGGCCGTGGTCAACTTCCGCCGCGTGGAGTTGCTGCGCGAGATCATGGTCCGCCACGGCGACGCGGCCAAACCCGCGCCCATTACCGAGGCCGGCTGGAACGACCACCCGCGCTGGACCAAGGCCGTCCGCCCCACGGCCCGCATCCAGTACACCCTGGCCGCGCTGGACCGCGCCGCGACGTGGGACTGGTGCCCCTTCCTGGCCGTCTGGGCCTTCCGCTTCCCCTGGCCGTCGCGCACCTTCCAGGACAACTGGGCGCTGCTGGACGAGGACTTCACCCCGCGCCCGCTCTACGCCGCCCTGTCGGCCTACAGCGCCACGGGCAGCGCGTCCCAGGCCTTCGCCGTCGCCGCCGACCCGGCGCGCCTGACGCGGCCCCGGCCCTGACAGACTCACATGCGCTATCGCAAACATGGGCCGCCTGTCATGCTGAGCGAAGCGAAGCATTTCGCCTCGCAACCGCGAGACCCTTCGCCTTCGGCTTCCTCCATCTGGAGGACTTCGCAGGGTGACAGCCATACGTATCCTCGTACCAGGGCAAGGTCTCCTGGGTGGCCCCCCGATTCATCCTCCACCCGTTCCAGTTGGCCCTTCGCGCTCTTCCTGTTGGCCCTGACCGTCCTGGCCGGGCTGGCCTCCCCCCGCACTGCCGCCGTGTTCATCCCGACCGGCCCCGTGCCGCCGTTGCGCGTCGGCATGGACCCCAGCTTCCTGCCCTTTGAGTTCTACCCCGGCCCCGACGAGCCGCCCCTGGGCTACGACGTGGACCTGGCCCATGCCATCGGGCCGTT
>CAZFUK010000313.1:0-6417 GCA_964522005.1 uncultured Anaerolineales bacterium
TGGACGAAATCAACGCGGTGCGAGGACGGAGGACGGAGGACGGAGGACCGATGACGGAAGACGGAGGACGGAAGATGGAGCCCCCTGCTTCTGTCGTTCCCTCTTCGTCATCCACTGGCCCTGCCTCCATCGTTGGTCCATCGTCTTCCGTCGGCCCTGCCTCCGTCCTCCGTCTTTCGTCTTCGGTCAGCAGTCTGGCGACCGCGCTCTTTGATGCAGGGTGTTTGCGCTTCGGCCAGTTCACCCTGGCGTCGGGGCGGACCTCGCCGTACTACTTTGACCTGCGGCTCCTGGTGTCGGAACCGGCCCTACTCAAGCAGGTCGCGGCCGCCTACGGCGAGCTACTGCGAGGGCTGACCTTCGACCGCATCGCCGCCATCCCCTACGCCGCCTTGCCCATCGGGACCGCCGTCGCGCTGCACCTCGAACGCCCGCTGGTCTACCCGCGCAAGGAGGTCAAGGCCTACGGCACGGGCAAGCAGATCGAGGGGCGCTTTGAGGCGGGTGAGACGGCGGTGGTCGTGGACGACGTCATCACCAGCGGCGGCTCGAAGTTGGAAGCCATCGCCACGTTGGAAGCGGCGGGCCTGAAGGTGCGCGACATTGTCGTGCTGATTGACCGCGAGGAGGGCGGGCGCGAGCCGCTGGAAGCCAGGGGCTACCGCGTCCACGCCGTCCTGAAGCTGGCCGAGATTGTAGACGCGCTGGCCGAGGCGGGCCGCCTGAGCAACGAGGCCCGCCAGGCCATCGCCCACCGTCGCTAACAGTTGCACCGCCGAGGACGCGGAGGCCGCGAAGGTAGAGACGTGACATACCCCGAGTACGGGGCACTTTGTCACGTCTCTACCTTCGCGGCGGTAAAAGAGGTTGCTGCCTATGGAAACACCATCCATCAACTTGACCACCCACGTGGCCGGGCTGACCCTCGACCACCCGGTCATCGCAGCGTGCGGGCCGTGGACGGCGTCGTTGGCCGAGATTGAGGCGGCGGCGAAGGGCGGCGCGGCGGCGGTGACGGTCAAGACGGCGACCCTGGAGCCGCGCCTGGGTCACCCGACGCCCAACTTCATCACCTGGGAGGGCGGTGCGCTCAACGCCCTGGGTCTGCCCAACCCCGGCATCCACCGCTGGCTGGACCTGTTCGCGCAGGCGCAGGCGCGGCTGGACCCGTGGGGCGTGCCCACCATCGCCAGCGTCTATGCCGAGACGCCGGACGAGTTCGTCGCCCTGGCGCGGCTGGTCGCCCCCCTGCGTCCGTCCCTGCTGGAACTCAACGCCTCGTGTCCCAACCTGGGCAAGGACCCGGCGCGGCTGGTCGAGGGTATCGCCGCGACGACGGCGGCGGTCAAGGCAGCTGTGTCCTGCCCGGTCAGCGTCAAGCTGTCGCCCAGCACGCCGAACATTGGGTTGGCGGCGCGGGCGGTCGAGGAGGCGGGCGCGGACGCCATCACGGCGGTCAACACCATGCCCGCCATGCTGATAGACACGGAGACGGGGCGGCCGAGCCTGTCCAACACGACAGGGGGCCTGTCGGGGGCGGCCCTCAAGCCGATTGCCCTGCGCTGCGTCTACGAGATTAGCCGGGCGGTAAAGATACCCGTCATCGGCATGGGTGGGGTCATGACAGGGCGCGACGCGGTGGAGATGCTCATGGTAGGGGCGACGGCGGTCGGCGTCGGCACGGCGGTCGCACTGCACGGCCCGCGCGTCCTCGGCCGCATCGGCAGCGAACTGGACGACTGGCTGACCGCCCACGGCTACAAGTCGGTTGACGCCATCCGGGGGTTGGCCCACCAGACGTAGCTCCACCAAGGGGTGCTTGACCTGGAACGAATGTTCTTGTATAATAGGGAGGCGTTCCCGGATAAAAACAGGTTGGGCCTAGCGAAGGATGCGGTATGACGACGTATGTCTTGCTTCACAGCCCGTTGGTCGGGCCTTTGACGTGGTCACTGGTGGCCGAAGAGTTGAGGCGGCGCGGGGAGGGGGTGGTGCTGCCGACCCTGACGACCGACTCGGCGGGCGAGCCGCCCTACTGGCGGCAGCACGTGGCCCAGGTGGCGCGGGCCGTGGAGGAGGTGGGGGACCAGCCGCTGGTCCTGGTCGGCCACAGTGGGGCGGGGCCGCTTCTGCCCGCGGTGGCCGCCGAGCTTGACGGGCCCATCTCGACCTATCTGTTCGTGGATTGCGACTTGCCCCAGGCAGGGGCGAGCCGCCTGGACCTGTTCGCGTCCGAGGCGGAGGCGGAAGAGTTTCGGGCGGCGGGGCGGGATGGCTGGCTGCCGACGTGGCACGAGGAGGACTTGCGCGAGCTAATTCCCGACCCGGCTCTGCGCCGCGCGTTCGCGGCCGAGCTACGCCCACTGCCCGTGGCCGTCTACGAGGAACCCCTGCCCGTGCCCGACGCCTGGCCGGACGCGCCCTGTGGTTACATCCAGTTGAGCGCGGCCTACCTGCGGCCGGGACGGCAGGCGCGGCAGGCGGGCTGGGCCTACTATCGCCTCATGGGCGGCCACTTCCATATGCTGGTCGAACCAGGCGCCGTGGCCGACGCGCTCCAGTGCCTGGGGCAGGACCTGGCCGTGCTGGCGGCGTAGCGGGTCCACCGATAGACCTGACAGGTTTCCAAAACCTGTCAGGTCTAGGTGATGTCTCGCGGGTCGGTGTCGCCCAGGCTGCGCCAGAGGTAGAGCGTCGCCACGGTGCAGTAGGGCCGCCACGGCCCCGCCAGGTCCACCAGGTCGTCCTTCTTGGGCAGGTGGGACAACCCATAGACCTTCTGGACGGCGGTGCGCACGCCGAGGTCTTCGGTGGGCAGGACATCCAGCCGACCGAGGCTGAAGATCAGGAACATCTGGGCCGTCCAGACGCCGATGCCCTTGACGGGGAGCAGCCGCGAGATCACCTCCTCGTCGTCCATGCTCGCCAGCGCCGCCAGGTCCAGCGAGCCGTCCGCCACGCGGGCCGCCAGGTCCTGGATGTAGCTCATCTTCTGAGGGGACAGCCCCACCCCGCGCATGTCCTCCTCCGACAGGGCCGCCACGGTGACGGGCGTGAAGGGGCGGTTGAGGTCGAAGAGTTCCATGAAGCGGGCGCGGATGCGCTCCGAGGCGCGGCCCGACAACTGTTGGGCGATAATCGCCCCGATGAGCGCACTGAAGTAGTCCGTGTCCAGGGGCAGGTGAATCGGCCCGACGTCATCGATAATGTCGGCCAGGACCGGGTCGGCCCCTTTGAGGTACTCCGCGCCGGCTTGCAGGTCTTGTTCCAGTTGTGAATTGAGCATGGTGCTACCTATGGTGTCCCTAAGATAATTAAGGCGAGACGCGATATGCTGCGTCTCGCCTTAATTATTGCACGGAGTCGGCCTTAACGGCAAACCTCCAGGCTGACGTCGTCCAGGTAGAGCCAGGAGCGCTGGCCGTCGCCGTTGTTGAAGACGGTGAAGTACACCGACACGGTCTGGCCTCGGATGTCGTCGCGCAGGCTCGTCAACAGGTCGAACGACCTCTCCTCCCAGCCGCTCCCGTCGCGGTTTTCCCGCATCAGGACGCCCAGGTTGACCGGGTAGCCGTCGGCGACGTTGCCTTTATAGATGATGGTCATCTGCTGGTCGTCGTCCACGTTGTTGTCCTGGCTGCCGGGCCAGTACCAGTAGCGCAGCCGAACCTCGCGGGCGTCGGCGGGCACGCGGGCCACCTGCCAGACGCTGGCGAAGGTGGGGCGGTCGTCGGGGTTCTGGGTGGGGACGCCGAGGAAGGCATACCACTGGCCGGCGTGGGCCGGGCGGAAGCCGGAGCGTCGGCTCAACTGGCTGGGGAAGACCCAGGGCGGCGCCTCACTGGCCGTGCTGCCGGGGGTCTCGAACCCGCTGTTCTGGAGCACGTTCTGGCAGGCGGCGCCAGGCGTGGCGGTTTGCGTTGGCGTAGGCGTCAGGGTGGCCGGCCGTGTCTCGGTGGGCGTGGGCGTCAGGGTCGGTGGCCGCGTCGGCGTTCGCGTCGGCGTGATGGTCGGCGTCAGGGTCTGTGTAGGCGTCGGTGTAATCGTCGGCGTGAGCGTGACGGTCGGCGTCTGGGTGACGGTTGGCGTCTGGGTCACGGTAGGTGTCAGGCTCGGCGTCAGGGTGTTGGTGGGCGTGGGCGACGGTCCCGGCGTGCTGGTCCAGGTCCGCGTCGGCGACGGCGTGCGGGTGGCCGTCGGCGTGGTAGTCCGCGTCGGCGTGAGCGTCGGGGGCGTGGTGGGCGTGGCCGTCAGGACCGGCGTGGGGGTCAGCGTCGAGGTCGGCGTGGGGGTGGGCGGCTCGACGATGCGGACCGTCCCATCCACCCCACTGCTCGGAATCGCCGACGCGGCCGCGCTCACGAAGCGCGTGGAGACAAAGGTCAAGGGGGTCTCGCCCAGGCGCTGCCCCCGGAACAGGACCGTTGCCAGGCGGCCGCTGCCAGAGACGGGCAGCGAGGGGGCCAGCAGGGTGACGGAGTAGTGGATGCGCCCGATCGTGTTGTCCACCTGGTTGCGCGCCACGAAGCCGAGCCGCGCGTCGGGGAAGTCGCCGGGGATGATCTGGATGCCATTCTGCGAGGGCGCGCCATCCACGACCTGCACCACGCTGGGGTCGAAGGTCAGGACCACCTCCGCCCCGAACAGGTTGATGACCTGGTCAATCACCAGGTCCACCGCGAACTGCTGCCCGACCTGGGCCTCGGTGAGGCGAGGGACCGGCATCACCCGCGCCGGCTCCGAGTAGGACGAGCGGATGATGAGGGGCAGGAACTGGCGTTGGGCGCGTTCCGGCGTGCTGGTGGCGGTCGGCGTGACCGTGGGGGGCGTCCTGACGGTGATGGACGACTGGAACTGGGTGAGATTGGTCAGGTCGCCCTGGCGTGTGCGAATGGCGACACTGCTAAACCGCACCGACGTGGTGCCGAGCGCCTTGCCTCGGAAGGTCATGCTTGCCAGCCGCCCGTTGATGCGGGCGGGCGGCGGGTCGGCGGGGTTCAGGCGCACACCGTAGGTGATGATGCCGAGGGCGTTGTCCACGCGGTTCTCGACCGTGCCCCGGTCGGGATCGGGGAAGACACCCGGTGTGATCTGGGTGCCGGCCGTGGTGGCGTCATCGTCGCGGACCTCCACGCGGGCCGGGTCGAAGCTGATGGTCACCGTGATGGCCTGAATATCCGCGATGTCCTCCAGGTAGGCTTCCAGGGTGACTTCCTGGCCCAGCCCCACTTCGTTGGCGGCCGGCAGCAGGCGGATGATGGGTCGCAGCACGACGGGCACCGTGGCGGTGGGGGTCGGGGTGGGGGCGGCGATGGTGGCCGAGCCGTTGTCCACCGTCACGCCAATCAGGGCGCCCGTCTCCGTCTTGAGTTCGACGTTGGATAGGCTAAACGTCACCGTGCCGGGCGCCAGGGTGCGGAAGGTGATGGCCGCGATGGCGCCATCGCCCGCGTCGGGCACACCGGGCGGGACGACGCTGACGCGGTAGACCACGCGGCCGTTGTTGTTGTCCGCGCTGTTGGCGAGGGTGACGCGCGGCGCGGCCGGGAAGGGACCGGCCGTCACCTGGATGCCCGGTGTCCCGGGGTCGGCGTCTTCGACGGCCAGCCGCGAGGCGTCGAAACTCAGGGTGAAGCCGGCGGCGTAGACATCGGAGACCTCGGCCGCGTAGACGTTGATCGTCAGCGGCGCGCCCTGGGTGACGGTCTGGCTATCGGGTATGATGCGCACTCGCCCTGGGCTGGGAATGACCGTGGCCTGGGCCGGCGGCGCCGCCTCGGCCGTCCTGGGACCGACCAGCCGCCCTACCCAGGCCAGAACCGTCTCGGTCCAGGGTGTGGCGGGCCGGGCGGGCGCCAGGGCCAGGTCGCCCGACTTGGCCCCGGCTACAATGAGCGGCAGGTAGACGTGCTGGACGTCGGCGGTAGCGGTCGGCGTGAGCGTGGCAGTGGCCGACGGCGTGCTGGTCGCGCTCGCTGTCGGTGTGAGCGTGACGGTGGGCGTGCGGGTAGGCAGGGGCGTGGAGTAGAGGGCGGCCCCCTGCTCCGCGCTCTGTTGCACCGCCGGTTCCACGCCCAGGGTACACCACCCGTTCAGCAGGTCCTCCACGGCGCCGACGAGGGTGTAGCGGGTCTGGTCCGCGCCGATGTAGAACCCTGCCTGCACGATGGGGGTGAGCGCGGCGCACGTCAGGCCATTGGTTGGCATGACGACAATCAGCGTGTCGAGGCGCGTCGAGGGCAGCGCGAGGTGGCCGATGCTGCCCGGCCCACCACCAGGCGTTGTCGCGGTGCCCGTCGGCGGGACGCGCGTGGCGGTGGTAGTGGCAGTGGATGCGGCGTGGGTGGCGGTGGACGACGGGGTTGACGAGGCCGTCGGCGAGCGCGTCGCGGTGGGCGATGGGGTATGGGTGGCTGG
>CAZFUK010000314.1:0-6406 GCA_964522005.1 uncultured Anaerolineales bacterium
GCTGGCTGGCGGCCAGCGCCAGCAGCAACGCCGGCGATGCCGGCCGCCGGGCGGCTTCGGCGATGTGGTGCGCGGCATCCTGCAGGCGCTCGCCAGCGCCGGAGAGCACTGCGAACGCACCCCAGAGCTGCGCCAAGGCGGCGCGCTGGGTGGCCCGATTGGTATGGCGGCGGGCGCGGCCATCGGCGGCGCGGCGGGCGCGAGCACCGGCGCGGCGGCTGACTGGAACGAGGCCGAGAACGACTTCCGCAACGACTGGTCGAACAGCCAGTATCGCAACTACTCGTGGGACCAGGTTGGCCCCTCGTATCGCTACGGGTGGGAGAGCTACAACCGCCCCGAGTACCAGAACATGACCTGGGACCAGGCGCGCGAGAACCTGCGCCGCAGTTGGCAGGGTCAGGGCCGCTGGGAGGACAACGAGTCGCTGATTCAGGCCGGCTGGGAGAAGCGCCGCACGTGGCGCAACCGCCAGGGCTAAACCGGCCCCCGGTCGGCGGGAGCATCTGACCCTCTCACCCCAGCCCGCCCTGCCGACCCCTCCATCACGAACCGGCCGCGGTGACGCCGCGACGGCAATATAAGAGCCTCTCTCTCTCAGTGACACCCTCCCGACGGACGTCGTCCGCTCGGGAGGGTGTCATGTTGGGCGCCCGTGGAAAGACCCTCACCCCAACCCTCTCCCAGGGGGAGAGGGGGTACTGTAAGCTGGCAAGCCGCGCTCCCTGCTAGCGCAGGGCGACTTCCGGCAGCTCGGCCAGCAGCCCCCGCAGGGCGGCTACGGCCACGCGCATGCCCTCCGCCCCGCTGAACCCGCCGGACGGCCCCGCGACCTTGAGGTGCGGCTCCAGGGTGACGAAGCCCTGGTAGCCGCGCTGGGTAAGGGCGGCCAGCAACTCGCGTACCTGCCCGTCGCCCTGGCCGGCCGGGCGCACCGACCCGTCGGCGAAGACGGCGTCCTTGATGTGGATGTGCGTCGTCGCGTCGGCGAGGAGGGGCCACGCTTCAGTCATGGGACGGACGCCGCACTGGACATAATTGGCCGGGTCGAAGGCGTTGCGCAGGGCGGGCGAGTCGGCGGCGGCCAGAATCTCGGCGCAGCGGGTCGGCACGTCGCCGTAGATTTCTTTCTCATTCTCGTGCAGGAGGAGGACGCCTTCCGCCTCGGCCCTCCGCGTTAGCAGACACATTCGCTCCAGGACTTCGTCGCGGTAGAGTTCAGGCTCAGGGGTGGGCAGGTAGAACGAGAAGACGCGGATGAGACGGGTGCCGAGAACGTCGGCGGCGCGCACCGCCCGCTCCAGCCGGCCTACCTCAAACTCGCGGCGGTGGTCAAGCTGCGACTTGCCGATGGGGCTGCCCACGGCTGACACGCCAAAGTCGCGCGCGTCGAGCAGGGCACGGGCACGCTGAAGCTCAGCAGCGTCCAGGTCGAGGACATTCTTGCCCCATGCGGCGCGGAACTCCAGGTGGTGCACGTCGAGGGAGGCCAGGAGGTCGAGTTGCGTCGCCAGGTCGGCGTCAATCTCGTCGCCAAAGGCGCTCAGGGTGAAAATGGGATTCGGCATGAATAGGAACCTCTGAACTAAGTAGTGGGTAATTGAATGGTAGATACAGCGAATATATGATATAGGCTAAGCCGCCAGACGGCAAAAAAGGCCGCGTCAAGCGTCATGAAGGCTTGACACGGCGGGTCTCTGGTTGTACAATGGAGAGGTGTCCACTATAGGCTATAGGCTATAGACAAGTGGTTGGAGTCAGCGTGGCCTCTTCTCTCATTCAGCGCGCCCCCAATCTGGCCGAACAGGCCTACAATGCCCTCCGCCAAGACATCATCACTGGCCGCCTGGCCCCCGGTCAGACAGTGGTCATCGAGCACCTGGCGGCCCAGTTGGGCGTCAGCCCGACGCCGGTGCGCGAGGCGCTCCAAAGACTAGTGGAGAAGGGTCTTATCAGCCAGGCCAGCACGGGCCGCTGGCAGGTGGTTGACCTGACCGAGGACTACGTGCGCGACGTCTTCTACGTGCGCGGCGCTCTCGAAGGGTTGGCCGCCGAACTGGCGTCGCCCCGCATGAGCGACGAGGCGCTGGACCATCTGCGGGCCATGCTCGACGACACCACGGCTGCCCTCGGCCAGGGCGACTTCGAGGTCTACACCGCCACCGACGCCCAGCTGCACCAGTTAATCCACGACTGCGCCGCCAACGCCGTCCTCCACAACCAGTTGGCCGGCATCCAATCCCACATTGACCTGATTCGCGGCTACTCGCAACGCCACGCCGGCGAACACGTCAGCCTGTCCCACCAGGAACACTACACCATCCTCCAGGCCCTCCTGAGCCGTGACCCCGCCGCCGCCCGCCAGGCGATGGAGCAGCACATCCGCAACGCGTGCGAGCGTATCGTCAAGCTCATCAACTTCCAGGGAGAAACCTATGCACCATTTCCTCATCCACCATCACGGTGACCACGTCGGCGTCGCCACGTCGGACATTCGGGCGGGCGAGAAGGCGGTGGGCGTCTTCATGGACGACGACTCGACCGTTGAGGTCGTCGCCAACCACGACATCCCCCTCGGCCACAAAATCGCCATCGCCACCCTGCCGGCCGGCGGGGATGTCCTCAAGTACGACACCAAAATCGGGACGACGCCCCAGGGCTTCAAGGTCGGCGACTACGTCCATACGCACAATGTAAAGACTGCGAGGTGGTAAGCATGAGTACACCGCTGTTTGGCTATCGCCGCGAGAACGGCCGCGTCGGCGTCCGCAACCACGTCCTGGTTCTGCCGGTGGACGACATCTCCAACGCGGCGGCGGAAGGCGTCGGCCGCCTGATTCAGGGAACCCTCGTCGTGCCCCACGCCTATGGCCGCCTCCAGTACGGCCCCGACCTGGACCTGCACTTCCGCACCATGATTGGGTCGGGCGCTAACGCCAACGTCGCCGCCGTGATCGTGGTCTGTATCGAGGACAAGTGGGCCAAGCGCGTCGCCGACGGCATCGCCGCCACGGGCAAGCCGGTGGAGTACTTCGCCATCGAGGGCCACGGCGACCTGGAAACGATTCGCCGCGCCGCCTGGAAGGCCAAGGACTTCGTCCAGTGGGCGACCGAGTTGCGCCGCGAGGAGTTCGACCTGGGCGAGCTGTGGATGAGCATCAAGTGCGGCGAGTCGGACACGACGACTGGCCTGGGGTCGTGCCCGACGGTGAGCTACGCCGTGGACCGCGTGGTCGAGGCGGGCGGGACCGTCTTCTTTGGCGAGACGTCCGAGTTGACGGGCGGCGAGCACCTGGTCGCCGAGCGCATGGCGACGCCCGAACTGCGCGAGAAGTTCATGAGCATGTACAACGACTACGTGGGCGAGATTCAGAGCAAGGGCGTGGACCTCCTCGGCTCGCAGCCGACGATGGGCAACATCGCGGGCGGCCTGACGACCATCGAGGAGAAGGCGTTGGGCAACATCCAGAAGACGGGCACCAAGCCGGTCATCGGCGTGCTCGGCCCGGCCGAGGAGCCAACCAACGGCCCGGGTACCTACTTCATGGATAGCTCGTCGGCGGCGGCCGAGTGCGTGACGCTGATGATGGCGGGCGGCGCCGTCGTTCACCTGTTCCCCACCGGCCAGGGCAACGTCATCGGCAACCCCATCGAGCCGGTCATCAAGGTCTCGGCCAACCCGAACACTGTCCGCACCATGAGCGAGCACATTGACGTGGACGTGAGCGGGCTGCTGGCGCGCACCATCCGTCTGCCCCAGGCGGGCGAGATGCTGATGGACTGCCTGGCCCGCACAATCAACGGCCGCCTCACCGCCGCCGAGGTGCTCGGCCACCGCGAGTACTCGATGACCAAGCTCTACCGCAGCGCGTGATTCAGGTTAACCACTGAGACACGGAGCCTGGGAGGTAACTCTGATGCAAGATACAGTCCGACTGTCATGCTGAGCGAAGCGAAGCATCTCGCGGTAGTAGACCGAGACCCTGAGCCGGAGGCGAAGGGTGACAGTCGAGATCTGTGATAATTGAGGATTCAGCATGACACTGACAGGCAAAGTAGCCCTCGTCACGGGGGGAGGGACGGGCATCGGCCAGGGCATCGCCCAGGCGCTGGCCCAGGCCGGGGCAGCGGTGGTCGTCACGGGCCGGCGTGAGGACAAGCTGCGGGAGACGTGCGCGAAGGTCCAGGCGCCGACGCCGATCCGCTACGTCGTGGGCGACGTCGCCAACCGTGACGACGTGCGCCGCATGGTGGACTGGGTCAAGCAAGAGGTCGGGCCGATTGACATCCTGGTGAACAACGCCGGCGTCAACGTCGTCGAGCGCCGCCTGGAACAGTTGACGCCCGAAAACTGGGACTACATGATGGATGTCAACGCCACGGGCGCGTTCAACATGGTCCACGCCGTCCTGCCCGACATGCGGGCGCGGCGCGACGGCCTCATCATCAACGTCTCGTCCATCTCCGGTGTCCGGCCCAGCGTCCTGGCCGGCGTCGCCTATAGCGCCTCCAAAGCCGCCATGAACGCGCTGAGCAAGCTGATCAACCTGGAAGAGGCGAAGAACGGCATCCGCGCCACGCTGATCTATCCGGGCGAGGTCGAGACGCCCATCCTCGACGCGCGGCCCGTGCCCGTCTCGGCGGAGCAGCGCGCCCGCATCCTCCAGCCCGAAGACCTGGGGGCGGCCGCCGTCTTCGTCGCCAGCCTGCCGCCCCGCGCCAACGTGCCCGACCTGGTCATCAAGCCCACCACCGCCGAGTGGGTGTAACGGGAGTAGACCAGACATAACGAGAGTAGACCTGACAGGTTTCAAAAACCTGTCAGGTCTGAGAGCGATTACGATGAGAATGTACACCGACCTGGCCCCCTGGTGGCTGTGGGTGTCGCAGCCCGAAGACTACGCCGACGAGGCGGCCTTTGTCCACGCCTTGCTCCAGCAGTATTGCCACCCCCCGGCGCGGACCGTGCTGGAGCTAGGCTCAGGGGGCGGCAACAACGCCTCGCACCTCAAGGCGCACTACGACCTCACCCTGGTGGACCTCTCGCCCCACATGCTCGAGGTCAGCCAGCGTCTCAATCCTGAGTGTGAGCACCAGGTGGGCGACATGCGCGCCGCTCGGCTGGGACGGCTGTTCGACGCCGTCTTTATCCACGACGCGATAGACTACATGACGACCGAGGCTGACCTCCGAGCGGCGATGGAGACGGCCTACGTCCACTGCCGACCGGGTGGCGCCGCCGTCCTCGTGCCCGACCACGTCGTGGAAACCTTCACGGCGCGCAGCGAGTGCGACGAGGCCGATTTCGAGGGCCGCAGCCTGCGCATGCTGGAATGGGAGTACGACCCCGACCCCGGCGACACCACGAGCCTCGTCCACTATGCGTTTATGCTGCGCGAGGGGGAAGGGCCGGTCCAGTTCGCCTTCGACACCCACACCGTTGGCCTGTTCAGCCGCGCCGACTGGGTCCGCCTCCTGGAGGCTGTCGGTTTCCAGGCCCACTCAGTGGTGGACCAGTACGGACGCGACGTGTTTGTGGGGGTGAAACCAGCCAGCCCAGCATGAACGCGCTTGTCCTCCAAACCGGCGGCCCGACCGCCGTCTTCAACGCCTCCCTCTGGGGCGTCATCTCCGCCTGGCAGGCCGCTCGCCCCGGGCGGCTGTGGGGCGGCCGCCACGGCCTGAAGGGGCTTGTGACGGGCGACTGGACGGAACTGACCGCCTATCATGACCGCCCCGACGCCCCGCTGGCGGCCCAACCCGGCGCGGCCCTGGGCGCCGGACGTGACCGACTGGGCGACGAGGACCTGCCCCGCGCTCTGGAGCACCTGGCGCGCCACGGCGTGGCCGTCGTCTTCGTCCTGGGGGGCAACGGCTCCATGGCCGCTGCCCACCGCCTGGCCGAGGGGGCACACGCGGCGGGCTACCAGGCCAACGGCGAGCGGTTGCGCGTGGTGGGCGTGCCCAAAACCGTGGACAACGACCTGGCGGGCACCGACTTCGCGCCGGGCTTCCCGAGCGCGGCCCGCTTCCTCGCCCAGACCGTCCTCGACATCGGGCTAGACCTGCGCTCGATGCGGGGCTTCGACCAGGTGGCGGTGATTGAGGTCATGGGGCGACACGCGGGCTGGCTCGCCGCCGCCACTGCCCTCAGCCGCGCCCACCCGGGCGGCCCGCCGCACCTCGTTCTCACGCCCGAGGTTCCCCTGGACGAGGACGCCTGGCTCGCCGCCGTCCAGGCCCAGGTGGAGCAGGGGGGCGTCTGTCTTGTCGCCGCCTCGGAGGGGGTGCGGGACCTGGACGGCGTCTTCCTGACCGAGAAAGGCGGCTCCCTCCAGCGCGACGCGAGCGGCCAGCGCATGCTGGGCTTCGGCGCGGGCGTCGCGTCGTACCTGGCGCGGCAGGT
>CAZFUK010000315.1:0-6390 GCA_964522005.1 uncultured Anaerolineales bacterium
CACCGTCCTGCTGACCAGCCACTACATGGCCGACGTCGAAGCCCTGTGCAAGCGAGTCATCGTCATCCACCACGGACGGCTGCTGTTCGATGGCGACCTGGCGAACCTGGTGCAGCGTTTCTCGCCCCACAAGACCATCATCGTGGAACTGGAGGACGAGACCGCCCCGCTGGACGGCGTGGCCGAAGTGGTCGAGCGCGACGGCGGGCGCGTGACGCTACGCGTGCCCAAGGCCGAGACGGCCCAGGTCACGGCGGGGCTGCTGGCGAACTACCCGGTGGTGGACCTGACGGTGGAAGACCCGCCCATCGAGGAGGTCATCGAGCAGGTCTTCGCGCAGGAGAGCTTATGAGCGAGATGATTCCCATTTACCGCGCCCATTTCAAGCGCTCCTTCGCCCTGGAACTCCAGTACCGCGCCTCGCTCGTCATCTGGGCGCTCAGCGCGTTGGTCGAGCCGGTCCTCTACGTCGCCGTCTGGCGCACCGTCGCCCTGGCCCAGGGCGGGCAGATAGGCGACTACGACGTGAGCGACTTCGCCGCCTACTTCCTGGCCGTCCTGCTCGTCAGCCACCTGACGTTTAGCTGGATTATGTGGGAGTACGAGTTCCGCATCCGCGAGGGGCTGCTGTCGCAGGCCCTGTTGCGGCCCATCCACCCCATCCACAGCGACATCGCCGACAACCTGGCCTACAAGCTGGTGGCGATGGTCGTCCTCGTGCCGGCCATGGTCACCATGAGCCTCCTGTTCCGCCCCGTCTTCCACCCGCAGCCCTGGGCGCTCGTCGCCTTCCTGCCCACGCTCGCGCTGGCCTTCGTGCTGCGCTTCCTGTTCGAGTGGTCGCTGGCCCTGTCGGCCTTCTGGACCACGCGCATCGGCGCCATCAACCAGGTGTACTTTTTTGTCCTCATGTTTATGTCCGGTCGCATCTCCCCCCTGTCCCTGCTCCCCCCGCCCGTGCAGACCCTGGCCTCATTCTTGCCTTTTCGGTGGATGCTGGCCTTCCCGGTCGAACTCGTGCTCGGCCGCCTGACGCCGACCGACCTGTGGCTGGGTATGGCCGCGCAAGTGGGCTGGATTCTGGTCGCCCTCGGCGTCCTGCGCCTGGTCTGGCGCGTCGGCGTGCGGCAGTACACCGGCGTCGGATCCTGAGTCGGAAGGGATTTTGACAGAATTAACAGAATTTACACAATTATCAGTTTACCACGTGCCCCATTTTGGTCAATTCTGATAATTATGTAAATTCTGTCAAACAAGGGGGGCAGCATGGACTTATTTGGTAGTGTAGATTGGGGCAAGCTCCTCACGCCCGATACACCCCTGCTCGAAATCTTCGCGCGCGGCACCGTGATGTACCTGGGCCTGTTCCTGCTGCTGCGCCTGGTCCTCAAACGCCAGTCTGGCGGCGTCGGCATCACCGACCTGCTGGTGATTGTGCTGCTAGCCGACGCCGCTCAGAACGCGATGGCGGGCGACTACACCTCCATCACCGATGGCTTCCTGCTGGTCGTCGTCATCGTCTTCTGGAGCTACGCCCTCGACTGGTTGGGCTATCACGTCTCGTTCATCCACGGCCTGGTCCACCCTGAACCCCTACTGCTGGTCAAGGACGGCAAGATGTTACGGCGCAACATGCGGCGCGAACTCATTACCCTGGAAGAGCTGATGAGCGAGCTACGCGGCCAGGGCCTGGACGACGTCGCGCAGGTCAAGGAAGCGCGCATGGAGGGCGATGGCCGCATCAGCATCATCAAGCTGGACGGCGAGCAGCACCAGCCGAAGGAAAGACCGACGACGTAACGGGCTGAGGACCGACTGAACTGCCGGTACGGATAGTCAAGTCACCATACAGGGTAACGAACTCTTCACCTTACACACGCCGCACATCTGGTATGATAGGCCCACTGGCTTACCCATTGTCCGATGGGACAGGCGTGGCCCCGCAGCCGAGGCCGCGCTCCCGTCAGCCCATGATGGAGGCTCCCCATGTCCCGCCGAGCCGCTGCCCGTCTTGCCAGCCTCGTCCTGCTGGCCCTGCTGACGCTGACCCTCCGCGCCCCCGTCACGACCCCCGTGGGGGCGCAACCGCCTGAGCCGCCCCCCTCCGTCGAGTTCAAACGTCTGCCCCCTGGCGCTCCGCCGGGCGAACCGCTCCCGCCCGGCCCCGACATCGTCCAGGGCACGCTGCGCCGCTTCAAAGCGGCTGCCGACGCCGATGTCAGCCAGACCCACCCGACCACCAACTCAGGCATCTCGCCCTATCTGTTCATCGGTTATGACAACTACGATAGCGACCCGCGCGGGGTTCAGCGCGCCTTCCTCAACTTCGCCCTGACCTCCCAGCTTCCCCCCGGTACACGCATCAACTCCGCCCGGCTCCGCCTCTACCTGGCCGGCTGGTGTGATGCCCGCGCCACGACCTACCAGGTCTACCGCGCGACCGACTTGTGGACCGAGATGGGCATCACCTGGAACCACCAGCCGGGCATCGGGGAGGCGTACAGCGCGCTGACCATCGGGATGCCCGACCCGCCCGAAGGCTGGGCCAGCTTCGACGTCACGCCCCTCGCGCAAGCCTGGCTGGACGGCGTCTACCCGGAGTATGGCTTCGCCCTGCGCGGACCCGAAGCGCCGCCGTATGCCTGCGCCTACCGCGCCTTCCTCTCCAGAGGTGGTGGCGGCTTCACCGAAGGCCCCCTCCTCGAAGTGGACTATACCCTCCCCGCGCCCACGCTGTCGGTGTCCACGACCAACCTCGTCTTCACCCACACCTGCGGCGTCAACGCGTCGGCCCCCGCGCCCCAGCGCCTGACGCTGACCAGCAACGACGCGACGCTGGCCGACTGGAACGCCCGCGTCACGGGCGGGGAGGGCTGGCTGTCGCTGAGCAAGACGGCGGGCCGCGTGTCGTGGCTCTTCAACGACCGCACCGACCTCACCGTGCGCGAGTTACCCACCTGCCCTGGCGTCGCCACGGCCCAGGTGCAGATCGCCTCGCCACTGGGCGGCAGTCCGCGCACGGTCAATGTCACCCTCCAGCAGAACCCGCCGCTGACGGCGACCGCCACCCCCACAGTGACCGCCACGCCCACCACGACCGCCACGCGGACGGTCAGCCCCACGCCTACCGCCACCCCGACGGTCACGCTGTCGCCCACCGTCACCACGACGCCCACGCGGACCGCGACGCGCACCGTGACCCCGACGCCGACCGTCACCCTGACGCCGACGATCACCCTGACGCCGACGCCCGATCCGTGTCTGCTGCCGCTGCCGGAGCGCCGCTGCCGGCTGTTCCTGCCCGGCATCGTCAGCAACTCCACCCTGCATGCCCCGCCGGCCGCCTCGGATGCACCGCAAGAGGCGTCTGTTCCGGTGGCCCCGCCTGCCTCGGCGGTCCCAGCCGCCCCGCCGGCCGTCCAGGCCTCGGTCCCCCTGGCCGCGCCGTTCCAGTCCACCGACGCCGTCTTTACCAGCGACCCCGATACCATCGTCCTGCTGGTGGGCATTGGCGAGTTCCTTGAGTCGACCACCCCGAAAGTGTACTCGCCCCACCGTCCGGACGGCGGTACAGGCCCGTTGCTCGCATCCATGTCTGACGGCTATGGATTGACGTCAGCATTCAGCGGTTCGCGTGGCGACTGCCCCACCAAGAACGGGCAGAGCAGCCCGGACCAGGTCCTGGTCATCACCCTGTTCAACGACCAGGGCACGCGCGCCAATGTCGAGTACGCCTTTAGCTGGATCGCGGAGCGGCATCCCCACCGCGTCATCATCTACTTCAGCACCCACGGCGGGCAGGTCAATGACCGGCCGCCCCTGGACGAAGCCGACGGCTACGACGAGTTCATCGGCCTCTACGACACCTTGCTGAGTCCCCAGTTGACGAATGCCCTCCTGGATGACACCCTGAATGGGCTGGTGGGCCTTATCCAGGCGGAAGAGCTGGCGGTGATCATTGACACCTGCAACGCGGGCGGGATGGAGATTCGCAACGCCAACCGCGCGGTCCTGTATGCCGGTCGTGAGGACCAGAGCACCTGGGAAACGGACGAATTCGAACACGGCGTCTTCACCTACTACTTGCTGCAGGCTCTGCTGACCCCGGTGGCCGATACCAACCACGACGGCTTCGCCTCGGTGAGCGAGGTATACGAGTATACGCGCACCCGCGTGCCGGGTTGGGCCGACGCCAACACCAACGAGCACCAGAACCCGACTCTGGACATGACGCATGACTTCAATCTGGCGCGCTGCAATTGCCAGCCGTAGTGACGCGACCCCTGAGCCTGGAGGAAGCGATGCCATCGAGTGTACGCCGCTGGGTCCACAGCCTGGTCAACCGGGTCAGCCAGGAGGCTGACCCCGAGCCACCATCGCTGCCGCGACCCGGTGGAGCCGGACCACTGCTGACCGTCCACAGTGATAACGTCGCCCTGGCGTCGGCCTTTTCCTCCCCTGGCGAACCGGTGTTGGACCCGGCGGCCGACCCTGGCGCCGCCTTTAGCGCCCTGCTGCGCGCCCAGAGCGTAGCGGCGATAGACAAGGTCCTGGGCGACTACCCGGTCCTCCGCACCGCCGCGCTGGACGCCTACCTGACCGCGCGGCTGGCCGACCTCTGGCGGGAGTACAAGGTGGTGGAAGGCCGGCGCTTCACGGCGCTCACCGAGGACCGCCGAGACGAGGCGGCGTCGATGACAGCGGAGCTAAAGCGGTTGGGGCTGGCGATGGGTGAGCTACTGGCCGGCCGGCGCCTGCTGGAGCGGGTGGCCCAGAGCGACTACGCCGCGATGGTCACGGACCGACAGTGGCCGCCCGCCAGGCACAACCCGATGGGTCCCTTGACCGAGGAGTATGCGCGAGCTACACTGGATGAGCGCGTCGCGGCCGCCAGGTACGCGCTGAGCCTCACCCGGCAGGAGAGCGAGCCTGAACTGTGGGCCACGCTCCAGCGGGAAGTGGGCGAGGCCCTGCTCCAGTGCGAGACGACCGACCGGCGGGCCAAGCTCCAGGAGGCCGAGCGCTGCTTCGAGGCCGCCCGCGAAGTGTGGGAGGGCCAGGCTCCGTGTGACCAACGCCGCGTCGCCGGCCTGCTGTACGTCCAGGGCGCGGCCTGCCGCCGCGCCGCCCAGACCCTCCCCCAGTCGGAGGGGGGGACGAGCGAGGCGCGGACGGTGGCCCAAAGGGCGGTGAGCCTCTACCACGCGGCCCAGGCCATCTACGACTCCCTGGGGCTAAGGCTCCAGTCGGCGTTGATGGAGCACGAGCTGGGCGCTGCCTGGCTGGCGATGCCGGGTGAATCGGGCGCCGCCTACCTCGACCGGGCAATTCGGCACTACCGCCAGGCCCGCCAGATACGCGCGCAGCTCAACCGCTGGACTAGTTGGGCGGAGACGACGAGCGACCTGGCCAACGCGCTGACAGAGCGCTGGCGGGTCGTAGGGGACGCCGCGGCGCTGGAGGAGGCCATCGCCCTGGCCCGCGAGGCGATTGACAAGCCGGCCCTCGCCGGCGAGCCGCGCCAACTCAGCCGGGCGTTCATCACCCTGGGCAGCGCCTATCAATGCCGCCTGACGTCGTCCTACACGGATAACTACCGCGACGCCATCACGCATTACACACGCGCCGCCAGCCTGCTCATGGACGAGGACAACGCAGGGCGATGGGACGATGCCGCCGCCACCCTGGACGGGAAGGCGCTGGACGGCCTGACCTCCCACCCGGAGTTACGCCTGCCGTGGGGGGAGGCGCTCTATAACCTCGCCGCCGTGTACCTCCACTACCGTGAGGGCCAGCCGGCCGCCAATGTGGAGTGGGCCAGGGCGTTGTACAACCGCGCCCTGGAGGTCTACACCCGCGAAGCCTACCCGCTGGACTGGGCGCGCATCCACATCAGCCTCAGCCTGGCCGGCTACAACCTCGCGCTGCTCGAGCGCGGTGTGGTCTCCGAGGCGGGCTTCATGGGCCTTCGCCAGGGGGCGAGTGGCCGTGGTATGGGCGGCGCCCAGAGGCAACAACGCACCCGTACAGCCGAGAACTACCTGAGGTCGGCGATTGAGGCCGGCCGGCAAGCCCTGACGGTTCTGACGCCCGACCTGTCCCCCGAACTCTGGGCGATGGCGCATAACAACCTGGGCAACGCCTACACCGATGAGTCGGAGAATCGGGTCATGCATCAGCAGAAGGCCATTGAGTGCTACGAGGCGGCGCTTCGTGTGTGCTCCCCTGCCAGCCTGCCGAACTTGTGGGCAGTGATTCAGAATAACCTGGGCGTGACCTACCAGGAACAGGCGTTGGAATATGGCGGGCCTGGCGTCGACAAGGCGGTCAGGCTGCTGAGGGACGCCCTCGAGGTCCAGACGCCGCAGACCTACCCCCACGACGCCCGCC
>CAZFUK010000316.1:0-1370 GCA_964522005.1 uncultured Anaerolineales bacterium
GGCGCCGATACCTCGCCCGACCGCAAGACGCTCATGTTCGAGGGCCATACCGACGTGGTCACCGAGGGCGACCCGGCCGCCTGGACCAGTCCGCCCTTCAGCGCCGAAATCCGCGACGGGCGGATCTACGGACGCGGGGCCAACGACATGAAGGCGGGCCTGGTCTGCGCGCTGGTGGCGGTCCAGGCCATCGCCAAGAGCGGCGTGCGGCTGGGCGGCGACATCCTCGTCGGTGCGGTGTGCGACGAAGAGGGCCGCATGATCGGCATCAAGCACTTCGTTGAGCAGCGCTGGGCCGACCGCGTGACGGCCGCGATTATCTGCGAGCCGGAAGAGAACCACCTGTGCATCGCCCAGAAGGGCGTCATGTGGGCACATGCCACCATTCGCGGCGTCATGGCCCACGGCGCGATGCCCCTCACGGGCGTCAACACCGCCTACCCCATGGCCCGCTTCCTCCAACTCGTCCACAGCCTGGAAGAGCGCGAGATCGCTCGCCACGGCCAACACGAGTACCTGGGCCAGCCGAGCATCACGCCCACCGTCCTGCTCTCGCCCGCGCGGGGCTGGGGCGAGCCGCAGAACAACGTCATGCCCGGCGTCACCGAGTGCATCCTGGACCTGCGCCTGCTGCCCTCCCAGGACCCGGACTGGTTGGCCCGCCAGTTGAGCCTCATGCTCGAAGCGGCCTGCGCCGTGGACGAGCGGCTGCACGGGACGCTCGACGTGGTTGAGGTCCGCCACCCCACCCACACTGACCCGGCGCATCCTGTCGTGACGACGCTCGCCGCCGCCTACACCGATCTGACCGGCCGGCCCCCCGTCTATGGCGGCGTCCCCGGCTCGACCGACGGCACCATCCTCCACGCCCGCAAGGGGATTCCGATTGTCACCTGCGGCCCTGGCGATATTCACATCCCCCACCACATTGACGAGTGGGTCAGCCTGGAGGAGATCCGGCTGGCGGCGCGCCTCTACGCCCTGGCCGCCCTGCGCTACCTCGGCCTCCGTTGACAACAGGCCCCGCGACACGCTTAGTCACAAGATGGGTCTAGCTCCGGCGGCCACTGGTCGAGGCGTTGGCCGAGTTCAACCTGGGCCACGATGAACCGCCCCGCCCAGACCTTGCCGTGAACCGCAAAATCCTCGGGGTCAGCCGTCCAGATCGCCGCCTGTGTATCGCGCAGGAAGACGGCCAACTGCTGACAGGTCCAGCCCTGGGCCTCGCGTCGGAAGCAGGCCAGGCCGTCACGCTGGTCCGGCTCCAACGGCAGCCGCTCCAGCGCCTCGCTCAGGCAGCGCTCCCAGAGGGCGATGCGCCGCTCTTCCACCACCCGATCCACCTCGCTCAATGGAGTCATCGGCATGGA
>CAZFUK010000316.1:1470-6386 GCA_964522005.1 uncultured Anaerolineales bacterium
TGAGTGTTTCGCGGTCGGTGTACACTTCTCCACCCCTGAGCGCGTTTTCTTCCCCATACCGCCCCCCACTTTGCCATATACTAGACACGGCGCATCAGTTCACCGCCGAGGACGCAAAGGGCAAGGTAGGGAAGGCATGAGCATACACTATTCAAGTCGTCTCGAACAGCGGGAAGGTGGCCCAGACAGGCCGGCGCGGGGCCTCCTGGCGCGAGCGTGGCGGTGGCTAGGCGCCGCGCCGGTGGCGCTCAAAGTCTTTGGCCTGGTCGTCCTGCCCATCATGGTCGTCGCCATTGGCGGCATGCTCTACGCGAAGCAGGAGTGGGAGACGGCGGCGGAGTTCGCGGCCGACTTCCACATTCCGGCCATCGCCGTGGCCGGCCTGGCGCGCGAGGCCACCCTGATTTTCCTAGTGGGCGCAGGCATCGGCATGGCGCTGTCCCTGGCGCTCACGGCCCTCCTCGTCCGACCGCTCAAGGCGCTGGTCCAGGCCATGCGACAGGTCCAGGCGGGCGATCTGGACGTGCAGGTGCCGGTGTGGGCCAACGACGAGATTGGCGCGGTCCAGGCCGAGTTCAACTCGATGGTGGACGGCGTGCGCGCCATGCGCAATGACCTGCTGCGGCAACAGGGCGAGGCGCAACGCCTGTGCCAGGAGAACAGCCGCCTGCTGAGTGACTTACACGCCAAGAATGAGCGCCTCCAATACCTCCTCCACCACGCCACCACGGCCCAGGAGGAGGAGCGCAAGCGGCTGGCCCGCGAACTCCACGACGAGACCGGCCAGGCGCTCACCTCCATCCTGCTGCGGCTCAAAGTCCTCCAGGACGAGACCGACCTGGAGGTGGTCCAGGACCGGCTCAACGGCCTGCGCTACCTGACCAGCCAGACGCTGGAAGAGGTGCGCCGGCTCTCGATGGACCTGCGGCCGGCCGCCCTGGACGACCTGGGGCTGGTGCCCGCGTTGCGCGGCTGCGTTCAGCGTTACGCCGAGCGGAGCAGCGTCGAGATGGTGTTCAGCGCGCCGCCCGCCCTGGCCCGCCTCGCCCCCGAAGTCGAGATTATCCTCTACCGCGCCGTCCAGGAGGGGCTGACCAACATCGTCCGCCACGCCCACGCGCGCCACGCCTCGGTCAACCTCGAACGCTGCGGGCCGACATTGCGCCTGCTCGTCGTGGACGACGGCGTCGGCTTTACCTACGACGCCACCACCGGCAACGGGCTGGCCGGTATGCGCGAGCGGGTGCTGATGGCGGGGGGGACCCTGTCCATCACCACCCAGCCGGGCGGCGGGACCCGCATCGTCATCGAGTTGCCCATTGAGGAGAGCGCCCTATGAGCGTGATTCGGGTGCTGCTGGTGGACGACCATACCGTCGTCCGTAGCGGGCTGCGCCTCCTGTTGGAGAAGGAAGCGGACATCGAGGTCGTCGGCGAGGCAGCCACCGGGCTGGTCGGCGTAGACCTGGCGCTGCGCCTGCGGCCAGATGTCACGCTCATGGACATCACGCTGCCCGACTTCGACGGCGTCGAGGCGGCCCGGCGCATCCGGGCGGACTGGCCCGACGCGCGCGTCCTGGCGCTGACCATGCACAGCGAAGACGCCTACCTCGTCCACTTCCTGAGCGCGGGCGGCATGGGCTACATCCGCAAGTCGGCCGCCGACCGCGACCTGGTGACGGGCCTTCGCACCGTCGCGCGGGGTGACCTCTTCCTCCAGCCGACGGGCGTCCAGACCATTGTGCGCGAGCACCGCCAGATACTCACCGAGCCGGGCGAGACCCACCCGGATGCCCTGTCGGAGCGCGAGCGCCAGGTGCTGGAACTGACGGTCAAGGGCTTCACCAGCCGTGAGATTGGCGAGCAGCTTTCTCTATCGCCGCGAACGGTCGAGACCTACCGCGAGCGCATCATGGAGAAGCTCGGCCTGGAACACCGCTCGGAATTGGTAGAGTACGCGCTGCGCTATCGTCTACTTGGTTGAGGGTCGTCCGTAGAAATCACCACAGGGGTGTAAGAGTATCTGCCCCGTAAATCACGGAGGTTTCCTCTCAATGAGGAAGCCTCCGTTACTTTATAATGGAGCTATGTGGCCTTCATGCGAAGGAGTTTTGCTCATGGACGCTCCTGAATTCGATACCATCCTGGTCGCCGTCCCGCACCCCTGGCTACGCGAAACGCTTCTCCAGGTCTTGCGCCGTCGGGTGTGCCATCTGGCCGTCGCCACGGACCAGGCGACCCTGCTGACCGAGATCGAGCGCGGGCCGAGCGCCCTGGTCATCACGCCCTTCGCCTTCGGGGAGCCAGGGGCCGACGTGCTACGCCACGTTCGCACCATCGCGCCCCTGATGCGCGTGGTCGCTCTCATCCCATCCAACACCCTCGACTACCGCCAGGCGTCTCTGGCCGGCGGCGCTGATGCCGTCGTCAACGAAGACGAGGCGGACCAACAACTCTGGCCGATCCTGACGCGCCTGCTGCGGCACTCCACAACCCGCTTGCTGCAAAAACGCGCCCGCCAGGCTCAGGTAGAGGAGGACAACCGTATGACCGACACGAATCCGGTCACCCAGTTTCTCACGGACCGCAGCGTGAGCCGTCGAAGCTTCCTTAAATGGTCGGCCGTGCTTGGTGGCAGCGCGGCGCTCACGGGTGGCAGTCTCAAGTTTGGCCTGCAACCGCAGGCCGCCTCCGGCGTGGCAACCGCCTCCGCCGCAAGCCAGGGGCAGTGGGTTACGGCGGCCTGCTGGCACAACTGCGGCGGCCACCGCTGCCTGCTCAAAGCGTATGTCGTGGATGGCGTCGTCCAGCGCGTCAAGACCGACGACACCCACCCCGACTCGGTGGACTATCCCCAGAACCGCGCCTGCGCGCGCGGCCGCGCCCAGCGCCAGCAGGTCTTCGGCGCGGACCGCCTCAAGTACCCCATGAAGCGCAAGGGGTGGGCGCCCGGCGGCGGCGACAAGGAGAAGCGCGGCAAGGACGAGTGGGTCCGCATCTCCTGGGACGAGGCGCTGGACATCCTCGCGGGTGAAATCAAGCGCGTCAAGGAGAAGTACGGCAACGAGGCGATCTTCTCCGCCGGCGGCGACGTCAACCGCACGCTGACCCTGTTCGGCGGCTCGACCGGCACCTGGGGCACGACCTCGTGGGGCACCTGGTACTACACCGGCCCAATGACCGGCCTGGGCGACGGGCTGAACGTGACCAGCCACAACGACCGCCTGGACCTGCGCAACTCGCAACTCATCGTCATGTGGGGCGCCAACCCGGCCTGGAGCAGCCAGGGCAACCCGGCCTACTACTACCTGGCGGCCAAGAAGGCGGGCGCGAAGTTCATCTTCATTGACCCGCTCTACAACGACTCGGCCATGATTCTCGGCGACGAGTGGGTGCCCATCCGCCCCGCCACCGACCACGCGCTGGCCCTCGGCATGGCGCACACCCTCCTGACGGAGGACGACCCCAAGACCAACCCGCTGATTGACTGGGACTTCCTGAACCGCTGCACCGTCGGCTTTGACAAGGACCACATGCCCAAGGACGCCGACCCCAAGGACAACTTCAAGGACTATGTCCTGGGTACGTTCGACGGCCAGCCCAAGTCGGCCGAGTGGGCGGCGCAGATCTGCGGCGTGGCCCCCGACAAGATTCGCGCCCTGGCCCGCGAAATCGCTCGCACCAAGCGCGTCGCCCTGCTGACCGGCTGGGCGCCGGCTCGCGTCAACAGCGTTGACTCGTGGCCGCAGATGTTCATGACCATCGGCTGCATGACCGGCCACATCGGCCAGCCGGGCCGCATGACGGGCGTGAGCTGCTGGGAGAAGGCGGCCAACGGCGGTCCGAACCTGGTCAATCCAGGCGGCGCGGGCGTGGCCGGCGTCGGCGACAACCCAGTCAAGACGGTCATCAACAACAACGAGTTGTGGGACGCCATCCTGACCGGCAAGTACACGGCCGGCTACAAGAACGTCAAACCGATTAATATCCAGCTCATTTATCACAGCAGCGGCTCGGCCCTCAATCAAAAGGTCGGCCTGGTCAAAGGCATCCAGGCCCACCGCAAGGTCGAGTTCGTTGTCACCCAAACGCACTTCCTGAATACGAACGCCAAATACTCGGACCTGGTGCTGCCCGTGACCACCATGTGGGAGCGCGAAGGCACGGTCCGCAATAACCGCGAGCAGATTATCTGGGCCGGCCAGGTGACGCAGCCGCTCTACGAGGCCAAAGACGATATCTGGATCGCCCGCGAACTGGGCAAGCGCCTGGGCCTCGACCCGGCCAAGATTGACCCCATGCCGCTCAAGCAGCAGGTGTTCAACCAGATCGCCGGGACCAAGGTCGCCAAGGCCGACGGCTCCGGCACCGAGAACCTGGTCACCATCACCGACGCCGACATCGCGGCGATGGGCGTGCAGGGCAAGCCGCAGCAGGGCCGCATCACCCTCAAGGAGTTCGAGGAGCGCGGCGCCTACCAGGTCGAGCGCAAGCCAGGCGACAAGCTAGGCTACATCGCCCTGGAAGCCTTCCGCAAGGACCCCGAGAAGAACGCGCTCAAGACCGACAGCGGCAAGCTGGAAATCTACTGCAAGCAGATCATGGACTTCGTCAAGAACTCCGGCTTCGACGAGATTCGGCCCATCCCGGCCTACCGCAAGGTCATCGAGGGCTACGAGGACACGTTCAAGGACTGGGAGAAGCGGGTCAAGGGTGACTTCCCGCTCCAGCTCTACACCATCCACTACCGCCGCCGCACCCACTCGGTGTTCGACAACCTGCCCTGGCTGCGCGAAGCGTTCCCGCAGGAGTTCATCATGAACCCGCGTGATGCCGAGGCGCGGGGCATCAAGAACGGCGATGTTGTCAAAATCACCAGCCGCCACGGCGCGGTTATCCGCCCGGTGTTTGTCACCG
>CAZFUK010000317.1:0-6352 GCA_964522005.1 uncultured Anaerolineales bacterium
CTGGTGCTAATGGGTATTCCAGAAATGATAGGAGTTCTTACATGCGCCAAGTTGTGATGTACCCGGGCGACGATGGCTATTGGGTCGTGGAAGTTCCGAGCTTGCCCGGCTGCATCAGCCAGGGTAGAACCAAACAGGAAGCGCTGGAGAACATCCGCGAGGCAATTACGGGCTACCTGGCGGCCCTAGTAGAGGACGGCCTCCCTGTGCCCGAGGAGCACTTTGAGGCTCAAACGCTGGTTCTGGCTGTATGAGCAGATTGCCTCGTGTCTCAGGTCGTGAATGTGTCAGGGCGCTCGAAAAGATAGGTTTCTACCTGCGACGACGGGAGTCGAGCCACATGATTATGCGGCGTGACCACCCGTTTGCCCAGGTCACCGTCCCCGATCACGCCGAACTCGACAAGGGAACGCTAAGAGGCATCCTGCGCGGCGCCGATTTGAGCGTGGAAGAGTTCACCAAGTTGCTGTAACCCCTTGCAGTACACACTTTTGAGGATAGATGCACTCCACCCTTTCACCCTTCACCCCCCTCTTTGACGACGACACGACTGACGGGATGGCCCTCGCGCCCGAATTCCAGGCGGTCTATGGGAGCGACTGGCGCATCCCGCCGCCCCACGCGACCCGGCCCTACACCTTCATGAACTTCGCCACCTCGCGCGATGGCCGCGTCTCGTTCAACCTGCCCGGCCAGTCGTCGGGCGGGGACATCAGCGACTTCAACCCTCATGACCAGTGGCTCATGGGGCTGTTGCGCGCCCGCTGCGACGCGGTGCTCATGGGCGATGGCACCATGCGCGTCGTTCCCGAGCACTTGTGGACCGCCGAGTTTATCTGCCCGCCCGCCGCCGAGGCGTTCGCCGCCCTGCGCTGCGCTGAGGGCCGCGCCCAGGTCCTGCTGCAAGTCTTCCTGACGCTGCACGGCGACCTGCCCGCCGAGGCCGTCGTCTTCGACCAGCCCGACTTCCGCATCCTCATCGCTACCACGAGGCACGGCGCGGAGGCCGCCCGGCCCTTCCAGGAGCGTGCCGCCCGCGTGGACATCCTCGACCTGGGCGAGGCGGAGGTGGACCTACCCAGGCTGATGACAACCCTGCTGACCGAGTACGGCGTCCAGTCGCTGCTGGTCGAAGGCGGGCCGAGCGTCTACGGCTCACTGCTGGCCGCGGGGCTGGTGGACGACGAGTTTGTGACGTTCTGCCCCATTGTGGTCGGCCGCGCCTTCGATGCCCCGCCGCGCCCCAGCCTGGTCGAGGGGGTCGCGTTCAGGCCGGAGAACGCGCCCCGCTCGCGGCTGCTCTCTCTCCGCCGCGCCGAGAACCACCTGTTCCTGCGGTCGCGGTATTCCACCTTGTAGACGTAGACCTGTCAGGTTTTCCCCTTCGAGGACTACGTGAAAACCTGACAGGTCTTGTCTTTAACCAAAAATCCCTCCCAGGAACTTGACCTGCTCGATCTGCTGGAAGCTCTCGCCGCCCTCGTGGCCGTTGTAGCGGTAGACGCGGATGCTCTTTGGGCCGCCGTAGTTGTTGTAGGCGGCGAAGACGGTGGACGGTGGGCAGATCTGGTCCATCAGTGCGACCGAGAACAGCGCCTGCCCCCGCGCCCGCGCTGCCAGGTTCACCCCGTCGAAGTAGGCCAGCGTCTCGAACACCCGCTCCTCCAGGTCGCGGTGGACCTTGCAGTACAGCGCGATCTCCCGATAGGGGTGGGCGTCGGAAATCTCGGTCGCGCGGCGGTAGTGGCACAGGAACGGCACATCGGGCATGACCACCGCGATGCTCGGCTCCAGCCCGCCCACGGCGATGGAGATGCCGCCGCCCTGGCTGCCGCCTGTCACGGCGATGCGTGAGCCATCCACCGCCGGGTGGCTCCGCGCCGCCTCCACCGCCCGCACGCCGTCTACAAACACACGACGGTAGTAGTAAGTCTGCGGGTCGAGGATGCCCAGCGTCATAAAGCCGGGATGGTGGGGGTTCGCGCCGTGGGGGTGCTCGTCCGCCGTGTCACCGGGCCGCCCCGAACTGCCCTGGCCGCGCGTATCCATGACCAGGTGGGCGTAGCCCGCGCTGCTCCACAGCAGCCAGTCGGTGGGGAAGCTGCGGCCGCCGCCATAGCCGATATACTGGACCACGCACGGGAGCGGGCCACTGCGCCCGCGCGGCAGGAGGAGCCAACCCTTGACCGGCGCGCCCGCGTAGCCGGCGAAGGTGACATCGTAGGTCTCGACGGTGCGCAGACCAAAGTCCACCGGCTCGAAGCGCGCCGCCAGGGGCTGCTGCCGCGCCTCCGCCAGCGTCGTCTGCCAGAAGGCGTCGAAGTCGGCCGGCTCGACGGCCGGCGGCTGATAGGTTTCGAGTTGCTGCAGGGGGAGGTCAAAGAAGGCCATGTGGAAGATTCCTTTCTCCGTTGAGGAAGAGGGGATCAATCAGGTGGTGATGTTACAACCGTACAGTATGATATAGTCACTTAACATCAGCCGTCAATACGCTATAATGGGGCGTGAGCACCACGATGAGTGCATCCATCACTGGACCCACATAAATGATGGAGGAGGACACGCTATGGCGCGTAAGGCTCGGTCATCTCGCTTGTCGCGGCGAGAATTCCTGAAACTCTCCACCTTCGGCGGTCTCGGTCTGATTGCGGCGGCGTGCACAGCGCCTCAGACTCCCGCCCCGGCGACGGTCGCGCCCAAGACAGAGGCAAAACCGGCCGCCACCACCGCCCCCTCGGCGCCCGCCGCCCCCACATCCGCCCCGGCCGCGAAGGCCCCCGCCTCCCAATCGCCCGGCTCCAATCTCGTCGGCAAGCTTGAAGGCCCGCAGGTGATTCGCGACCCCGCGAAGATACCGGCCACCTTCAAGGAAGCGCCCATGCTGGCCGACAAGGTCAAGGCGGGGCAGCTGCCGGCGGTTAAGGACCGGCTCCCCTCGGAGCCGATGGTCATCCAGCCCCTCAGCGAGATTGGCAAATACGGCGGCACGTGGCGGCGCGGCTTTACCGGCCCCGCCGACGCGGAAAACATCAATCGCATCCTCTCGGCGGACAAACCCCTGTTCTGGGACTTTACCGGCAATGAGATTCGGCCCTCGCTGGCCCGCGACTGGAAGGTGAGCGACGACGGCAAGACGATCACCCTCTATCTGCGCAAGGGCGCCAAGTGGTCAGACGGCAAGCCCTTCACCGCCGACGACTGGATGTTCTGGTACGAGGACATCTACGGCGACAAGGAAATCACGCCGACGCCGCACCCCGACATGCTCATCAACGGCAAGCCGGGGGTGATGAAGAAGGTGGACGACTACACGATCGTCTTCGAGTTCCCCGAGGCCAACTACCTGTTTGAGGACCTGCTGGCGGGCAGCACCTTTATTGGCGGCGGCCAGTCCACCCGCCAGTCCACCGGCAACGCGGGCGGCGGCTACGCGCCGGCCCACTACCTCAAGCAGTTCCACGCCAAGTACGCGGGCAAGGACAAGGCCGACGCCCAGGCGAAAGAGGCCAAGTTTGATAGCTGGGTGGCCTACTTTAAGAACCGCATTGACTACGGCCTCAACCCTGACCTGCCCACCATGGGAGCGTGGCATACGGTTCAGGCCCGCAACACGCCCACCCACGTGCTGGAGCGCAACCCCTACTTCTGGGCGGTGGACACCGAGGGCAACCAGTTGCCCTACATGGACCGCCTCCAGTTGACGCTGGCCGAGAACCTGGAGAACCTCAACCTCAAGGCCATCGCGGGTGAGTACGACTGGCAAGAGCGCCACACCGACATGCAGAAGCTGCCCGTGTTCATCGAGAACCAGCAGAAGGGCGGCTACACCGTGCGCCTCGACCCGGCCCTCAACGGCAGCGACTCGACGCTCCACGTCAGCCAGACCTACGAGGCCGACCCCGAAATCGCCAAGTGGCTGCGCAAGAAGGAGTTCCGCCAGGCGCTCTCGATGGGCATCAACCGTGACCAGCTCAACGAGACCTTCTGGCTCGGCACGGGCAAGCCCGGCAACGGCCTGCCCGACCCGTCCATGCCGTTCAGCCCCGGCGCGGAGTGGAACGACAAGTACGCCAAGTACGATGCGGCCGCCGCCAACGCGCTGCTGGACAAGATTGGCCTGGACAAGAAGGACAGCGAGGGCTTCCGCCTGCGCACCGATGGCAAGGGCAAGCTGACGCTGGAACTCATCACCGTCGGCGCGCAGTTCGTGCCCTACACCAAGCACGCCGAGATGATTCGCGAGCAGTGGCGCAAGATTGGCATTGACGCCGTGGTCAAGGAACTCGAACGCTCGCTGGCCTTCCAGCGCTCCAAGAACAACGAGAACCAGATCATGTTCTGGGCGAACGACGGCTCCGAGTTCATCTACCTGTTCCCGCGCCACGCCCTGCCCGTGGACCCTGCCGAGTGCCACATGGGCCAGGCCATCGCGGACTGGTACGCGTCGGGCGGCAAGCAGGGCAAGGAGCCGCAGGACGCCGACCTCAAGAAGGCGCTGGACCTGTTCAAGGGCGCGGGCGGCCAGAAGCGCGAGGAGCGCGTCAAGACGGCCCAGGAAATTTGGAAGATCTACGCCGAGAACCTGTGGAGCATCGGCACCGTCGGGCGGTCGCCGGCGTTCATGGGCGTGCGCATCGTCAAGAACAACGTGGGCAACGTGCCGGCGCGGCAGTTGAACGCGCAGCACGGGCGCACCCCCAACGCCTCGCACCCGGAGACGCTGTACTTCAAGAGCTAACGTACTGAGTCACCTCTCGACTGTCATGCTGAGCGAAGCGAAGCATCTCACTTTGAGACGCGAGACCCTTACCCCGATTACGGGGCACATGTCACTTCGTTCAGGGTGACAGTCGAAGGTTCGTCTGCTTCGCTGCGCTTAACCCTAACGGTCAAGATTATGCTTGCCTATTTCACCCGCCGACTGCTGCTCGCCCTGGTCACGACCATCGCCATCTCGGCGCTGTCGTTTGCGATTATTCAGTTGCCGCCGGGCGACTACATTGACCAGTACATCGCCCAACTCTCCGCGTCCGGCAGCGCCATCAGCCGCGAGGAGGCCGAGGCGCTGCGCGAGCAGTACGGCCTGAATCGGCCGATCTGGGTCCAGTACGGCCTCTGGATGGGCAAGATAATGCGGGGGGACTTCGGCATCTCGCTGGAGTGGCAGCGGCCGGTTACCGAGGTCATCGGCGAGCGCCTGTGGCTGACGATTATCGTCTCGCTGGCGGCCATCATGTTCACCTGGATGGTCGCCTTACCCATTGGTATCTACTCCGCCGTGCGCCAGTACTCGCCCGGCGACTACCTGTTCACCCTCATCGGCTTCATCGGCATCGCCATCCCCAACTTCATGCTCGGCCTCATCCTGATGTACATCGGCTTCCGCTACTTTAACACCAACGTCGGCGGGCTGTTCTCGCCTGAGTTTGAGACCGCGCCGTGGAGCGCGGCCAAAGTCTGGGACATGGTCAAGCATCTGCCGCTCCCGGTGTTCGTGCTCGGCCTGGCCGGCATGGCGCAGCTCATCCGCATCATGCGGGCCAACCTGCTGGACGAGTTGCGCAAGCCCTACGTCGTCACCGCCCGCGCCAAGGGCCTGACGGAGACGCAGGCCATCCTCAAGTACCCGGTCCGCGCCGCCCTCAACCCCTTCGCCAGCACCGTCGGCTACTTGCTACCCTACACCGTCTCCGGCAGCATCATCGTCTCGCTTGTGCTCGGCTTGCCCACCGTCGGCCCGGTGCTGCTCAAGTCGCTGGTCGCCCAGGACATGTTCCTGGCGGGCAGCATCATCCTATTGCTGGGTGTGCTGACCGTCATCGGCACCCTGATCTCCGACCTGTTGCTCATGTGGATCGAGCCGCGTATCCGCTTCCAGGCCCATTAAGTGAGTTGCGTATGGCCCAGTCCGTCCCGGCCCTCCCGACCGACCCCGATCACCTTGTCGAAGACGTCGCCACCGACGCCGAAGAGCGCGTCTCGGTCGCCACACAGTGGCAGCTTATGTGGTGGCGGTTCAAGCGGCACCGCCTGGGCGTGTTCAGCGCGGTCGTCATCATTCTCTACTACCTGACCGTCCTGTTTGCCGACTTCCTGGCCTATGTAGACCCGGCCCAGTCCGAGGCGTTGCGCTCGCTCATCGCCCCGCAGCCGGTCCACTGGTTCGACAACGGCCAGTTCCACCCCCATGTCTACGCCCTGGCCGGTAAGCGCGACCCGTTGACCTTCAAGCGGGTGTACGAGCCGGACCCGGAGCGCAAGATTCCGGTCACTCTGTTCGCTCGCGGCTTTGAGTACAAGCTGCTCGGCGTCATCCCCACCGATATTCACCTGATTGGGCTGGAGGGTGCGC
>CAZFUK010000318.1:0-6346 GCA_964522005.1 uncultured Anaerolineales bacterium
GCGAGACGTCCATCATGGACGCGAACGACATCACACCGCAGGGCGTGCGCCAGGCCGGCGGCGTGGTCGAAGGCTACGGCGTGCCCGCCGAGCCGGGCAACCTGCTGCTGCTGGCCTACCTGGGCGACCGCCCCGTGCTGGGCGCGCCGGGCTGCGTGCGCTCGCGCCACACCAACGTCGTGGACCTCGTGCTGCCGCGCCTGCTGGCGGGCGAACGCCTCACCCGCCGCGACCTCGCCGCCCTCGGCCACGGCGCGTTGCTCCACGGATAAGACTGACTGGACACGGACGAAGACAGACCAACACGGATGGATATAATTGATGTTATCCGTGTTGATCCGTGTTCGTCCGTGTCCCCTATAAATACGCCTTATGTTGCTTGACCACATTCACCAGGGTGACTGCCGAGATATACTTCCCACGCTCCCAGAAAAGAGCGTAGACCTGGTCTTTGCCGACCCGCCCTACAACCTCCAACTGCGCGGCCACCTGTGGCGGCCCGACCAGACGCGCGTGGACGCCGTGGACGACGCCTGGGACCAGTTCGAGAGCTTCGCCGCCTATGACCAGTTCACGCGCGAGTGGCTGACCGCCTGCCGCCGCGTCCTCAAGGACACCGGCACGCTGTGGGTCATCGGCAGTTACCACAACATCTACCGCGTCGGCGCGATCCTCCAGGAACTGGGCTTCTGGCTCCTCAACGACATAGTATGGGTAAAATGCCTGTCTGGCAACACAGAGATGCTCGCGAGGATCAACGGCCGTCCCCTTGTTTGCTCTCTTAAAGACCTTGTACATATTGAGCCGAACCGCAATCTTATCGAGTTACCGTCCTATGATGATGATGGGCGACATACATGGGTGCAAATGACAGGCTCACGTCAGAGTGAGAAAACACGGGGGCTTCGGCTCGAACTTGATGATGGCAGTTGGGTGAGCTGCACATCAGAGCATCGCTTTCCAGTAGCTCGCCGGGGCTGCATTGAGTTGGCATCTGCTTCTGAGTTGGCCGTAGGCGATACCTTACTGAAACTGGCCCACTTCGATGTAGCGCCCGTCATTGAAAGCACAGGGATTGATGAGGCCGTTGGGGAGTTTATTGGCTGGTACCTGGCGGAAGGTTCACTTCTGGCTGATGACAAAGGCGTACAACTTTCCATGGCAGCCGATGAACTAGAGCAAGCCAACCGCCTCATTCATTGCCTAAAAGACCGCTTTGGGATTATGGGACGCACGCATGTCTACGATCAGTCCTTGCATCTCATCTTGCCGGGCCGCTTCGCCATTGCTCTTGTAGAGCGCTTTATTCGAGGTCAGGGATCTAAGTCAAAGCGGCTGGCAAGGGAGGCTTTCTTCTATGGTGAGAGTTTCCTACGCGGGGTGCTTCATGGCTATCTGCGGGGGGATGCTCACTGGGACGCGAACAGCGCTAGATGGCGGCTAGGCCTGACGAGAAACCAAGGCTTAATGGCTGATCTCGGCGTCATCTGTCGTATCCTGCGATACCGACTGCAGTTCGCTGAGGCGGTCGTACCCTATCAGCATGGACAAGCCGAGATCATTCGTGGTGAGGTGCGCGAGAATACCGATGATCGGTGGAGTTATGTCTCGCTCGATGCGCTCGGGTTACCGCCTCGCCGGCACTTTGGTTGTAAGCAACAGCATTCAGTCCGTTTTCTACGCCGCAAGTACAAGCTGGTTACGCGCAAGAACCCATCAGCGACAATACCTTCCCTTGCCTGCCAGGTATTGGCAGGGGACTTGCGGTGCGTTCGCATCAAAGCTGTGCGCGAGACGTCACTACGAACTTTCTACGACATCTCTGTGACGGGCAATCACGTGTTCGCCCTTGCCAATGGCTTACTTACCCACAACTCGAACCCGATGCCCAACTTTCGCGGCGTCCGCTTCACCAACGCCCACGAAACCCTGCTGTGGTGCAAGAAGTCACGTGACCAGCAGCGGTACACCTTCAACTACCACGCCCTCAAGAGCATGAACGACGACAAGCAGATGCGCAGCGACTGGGAGAGACCGCTGTGCACGGGGGCGGAACGCTTACGGGTCAACGGCGAGAAGGCGCACACGACGCAGAAGCCCGAAGCCCTGCTCTACCGCGTCATCCTGGCAAGTTCGAACCCAGGCGATGTCGTCCTCGACCCGTTCTTTGGCACCGGCACCACCGGGGCCGTCGCCCGCAAGCTCGGCCGCCACTTCATCGGGGTTGAGCGCGAGGCCAGCTACATTGAAGCGGCGCGCGCGCGCCTCGACGCCCTGCCCGCGACAGCCCTGGACGACGAGGCCCTGGGCCGTCGGCCCACCCGCCGCGCCGCGCCGCGTATCCCCTTCGCTGCCCTGCTGGAAAACGGCCTGCTCCAGCCGGGCCAGACCCTCTACCTGGACCGCGACCCCGAGCAAGCCGCGACGGTGCTGGCCGACGGCTCGCTGCGCCTGCCCGACGGGACGGTCGGCTCCATCCACAAGCTCGGCGCGCTATTGCGGGGCCTCCCGGCTTGCAATGGCTGGGAACACTGGTATTATAGGGATGAGCACGGCGCCCTGTTGGTGATTGACACACTACGTGACAATCTCCGGGTTAAGCTCAATCTGGTAGATTAAGGAAGCCGTTACTGTAGCCATTTATCATGGAAATCCTCATCTCTGTCGTCGGCGCGCTGATTCCCTCGATCCTCCTGCTGCGCTACTTCTACCGCAGCGACCGCTACCCCGAACCGGGCCGTCTCCTGCGCGGCACCTTCCTGTGGGGCATCGCCATCGCCGCGCCAGCGGTAATTCTGGCCCTCACCCTCGGCGTCTACGAGGACTCGGTGGTGAATCCGCTGCTGTTCGGCCTCTACTCCGCCTTTTTCGGCGCGGCCATCCCCGAAGAACTGTTCAAGTTCCTCGTCGTCACGCGCTACAGCGCGCGCCACCCCGAGTTCAACGAGGCGATGGACGGCGTCGTCTATGGGGCGACGGCCTCGCTCGGCTTCGCCACCCTCGAAAACCTGCTCTACTCGTTTGGCGACCTGGGCACAGCCCTCCTCCGCGCCCTCACCGCCGTGCCCGGCCACGCCTTCCTGGGCGCCATCCTCGGCTACTACGTGGGCCAGTCCCGCTTCGGCCTGGGCCGCCGCCCCTCGGCGTGGCTCGGCCTCGTCGTCGCCATTATCCTGCACGGCCTCTACGACTTCCCGCTGCTCGCCATCGGCAAGCTGTCCAACCAGAGCGGCGAAATCAGTGACACCAACGCGCTGCTGATTCTGGCGCTGGTCGTCTTTGTCCTGGCCGTCTTGTTCATCGAGGCCGTCTGGGCCGTCCGCCTGGTGCGGCGCCTGCGCCGTGAGCAGGAGCAACGCCTCGCGTCGGGGGAGAGCCTACCAACGTAGCAAGGCACGCTCTTTGCTTGTTCCCCCAGGGTTAAGTACAATTCGGGTAAGCCAACTCAAACGCCCGACCGCGAGCCGCAATCGGGCGTGTCACTCTCACTGAGGCGAACGATGAATAATAGACTTCGCGACAAGCGTATCCTGCGCACCGTTCTGATTGCCGCCGGGGTGGGGGCCGCCGCCGCCCTGGTGCTGACCCCCAAGGGCCGCGAGCAGACCTCGCTGGCGATTCAGAAGGCCCGGCCCACGATTCGTGAACTTATGCCGCTGGTCCAGGTGGGCGCGGAGAATGTGCTGCACCTGGCCGAGGACCACCGCGCCGACCTGGTGGACGCTGTCGTCCTGTTCCTGACCAACCAGAGCGGCGCCCCCAACATCCACGACGCGGCCGCCCGCGAGCGGGCCGAGCGGCTGGTGGACCAGGGCACCGGGCTGTTGCGCGCCATTGTCGAGCGGACCGAGGCGACAGGTCCGACGATTGAAGGGCAGCCCGTCCAACCCGTCGCTAACCCGACCTAACGTCTACCCATCACCACGGTGTGAAACCCTATGCGTACTCTATCCGACTTTCTCAAGGGCATCATTCTCGGCTTCACCGTTGGCGCGGCCGGCGGTCTCCTCGCCAGCCCCAAGTCCGGCGAAGAGGTCCAGCAGAGCCTGCGCGATCGCTGGCAAGAGGCCATTGACGAGGGGCGCGCAGCCCAGGCCGCCAAGCAGGCTGAACTCGAACGCCGGGCCGGCATCCACGCGGCATGAAGCGGCCTGCTGTCACCTCAGGTCACCATTCCGCAGCCACCCCGAACAATTTTGACAGAATTAACAAAATAATCAGAATAAACAGGCCCGAACTCCAAGGCAAACTGTAAATCCTGGTAATTCTGTTAATTCTGTCAAAATGGTCCGCTCTATGCCGTTTGCCCCTGAGCCGCTTCACCCGCCTGCTGGCGCAGGTCGCGCAGGTTGTCGGGCAGGTGGTCAATCCCCCCGAACTCCTTGACCACGACCGAGCGGATACGCTCTTTGTACTCGGGTCGGATGTGGGGGTAGGTCATCTGGGCCAGCCCGCCGATGCTCTGGCAGTCGTCCTCGATGAGCACGTCGGGCAGAATGCGCTCGGCCACATCGTGGTAGCGCTCGCTGTGGCGGCGGAAGAACAGCGGCCCGGGTGGGAAGTCGTGGCTCCTCAGCACGCTCCGGATGGCCTCAATCTCGTGGGCCTGGGTGCGCGAGGTGAGGTAGAAGATCGAAGCCCCCTGCCGCTGCCACTTGCGCAGCTTGGCAACGGCCTCCCCCACTGGCCTGGACCGTCCGAAGTCCAGCAGCGGAAAGCCCTGCTTGACGCGGCGGACGATCTCCTCCCGTGACAAACCCTGCCAGTCCTCGTGGGTCAGCACCGTGCCCTCGGTGAAGACCATGATCTTCATGCGTCGTCCCCCCCTCTATTCCACCCAGTTGAGCGTGCGCTGCACAGCCTTCTTCCACTCCGCCAACCGTCGCGCGCGGTCCTCGGCCGCCATGCCCGGCGTCCAGGTCTTGTCCACCGCCCAGTTCCGCCGCAGGTCGTCCAGGGTGTCCCAGAAGCCCACCGCCAGGCCGGCCGCGTAGGCGGCGCCCAGGGCCGTCGTCTCGGCCACCTGGGGGCGAATCACCGGTACGCCCAGGATGTCCGACTGGAACTGCATCAGGAGGTCGTTGTAGACCATGCCGCCGTCCACTTTGAGCGCGGTGAGCGCCACGCCTGAATCCTTCTCCATCGCCTCCAGCACCTCGGCCGTCTGGAACGCCGTGGCTTCCAGCGCGGCGCGGGCGAGGTGGCCCTTGGTGACGTAGCGTGTCAGGCCGACGATGACGCCTCGCGCGTCGCTCCGCCAGTAGGGCGCGAAGAGGCCGGAGAAGGCGGGCACAAAGTAGACCCCCCCGTTGTCCTCGACGCTGCGCGCCAGGCTCTCGACTTCGGGTGAGCGCGAGATGAGGCCCAGGTTGTCGCGCAGCCACTGGACCAGCGCGCCCGTGATGGCGATGGACCCTTCCAGGCAGTAGACCGTCGGCTGGTTCCCCAGCTTGTAGCCCACCGTCGTCAGCAGGCCCGACGCCGACGGCACAATCTCCGGGCCGGTGTTGAGCAGCATGAAACAGCCGGTGCCGTAGGTGTTCTTGGCCTCGCCCGCGCTGTAGCACGTCTGCCCCATGAGAGCTGCCTGCTGGTCGCCCAGGTCGCCGGCGACGGGCACACCGGCCAGCGGACCGACCGCGCGGCCATAGACCTGGCTCGACGGGGCGATGCTGGGCAACATCCCGCGCGGGATGCCCAGCACACGCAGGATGTCGGCGTCCCAGTCCAGCGTCCGCAGGTCCATGAGCAGGGTGCGGCTGGCGTTGGACACATCGGTGGTGTGGACGCCGCCCTCCGGTCCGCCCGTCAGCCACCAGATGACAAAGGTGTCTATCGTCCCAAACAGGGCGTCGCCGCGCTCGGCCGCCGCCCGCACGCCGTCCACGTTGTCCAAAATCCAGGCGAGCTTGGGGCCGGAGAAGTACGTCGCCAGGGGCAGGCCGGTCTGGGCGCGGAAGCGATCCTGCCCGCCCTCCTTCGCCAACTGGTTGATGAGGGCGTCGGTGCGCGTGTCCTGCCAGACGACCGCGTTGTAGTAAGGCTGGCCGGTCTTGCGGTCCCAGACCACCGTCGTCTCGCGCTGGTTGGTGATGCCGACGGCGGCCAGGTCGCGCGGTTCCACCCGGCCCTTCGCCAGCGCCCCCCGAACCACGTCATGGGTCCGCTCCCAGATTTCGAGCGGGCGGTGTTCGACCCAGCCGGGGCGCGGGTAGACCTGCTCGTGTTCCTTCTGGTCGTAGGCGACGACACGACCCTGGTGGTCGAAGATCATACAGCGGGTGCTGGTCGTACCCTGATCAATGGCGGCGACGTAGTGGGCCATGCCTGTGCTCCATGAAGTCTA
>CAZFUK010000319.1:0-6328 GCA_964522005.1 uncultured Anaerolineales bacterium
CCTCAACGGCCCGTTCATGTACGCCAAGACGTGCATGTACACCAACACGCCCGACGAGCACTTCGTCATCACCACGCTGCCCAGCGCGCCTCAGGTCGCCGTGGCGTGCGGCTTCTCCGGCCACGGCTACAAGTTCGCCAGTGTGGTGGGCGAAATCATGGCCGACCTGGCGACGACGGGCCAGACCCACCATCCCATTGACCTGTTCCGGCCAGGGAGGTTCGCATGACCTACGGGATCGTGATTGGCAAAGACGTGATGGTGCCCATGCGCGACGGCGTGCGGCTGGCGACGGACATCTACCGCCCGGCGCGCGACGGCGAGCCGCTGCCCGGCCCGTGGCCGACCATCCTGCTGCGCACCTCCTACGACAAGGCGGCCGGCCGCTACGTGGACACCATCGCCAACTACTTCACCCCGCGCGGCTACGTCACCGTCCAGCAGGACTTGCGCGGCCGCTACAACTCGGAAGGGCGCGGCCAGTACCGCCATACGGTCAACGTTCACGAGGGTGAGGACGGCTACGACACGGTGGAGTGGATCGCGGCCCAGCCCTGGTCGAACGGGCGGGTGGGGATGGTGGGTAGCTCACACCCTGGCCTGGTCCAGATTCACGCCGCGCTCTACCGCCCGCCCCACCTGACCGCCCTGTGGCCCGACGTCTCGCCCACCAACAGCTACGACCACCAGGTGCGGCGCGGCGGCGCGATGCAGTTGCACATGTTCGGCGCGCTCTTCCTGCACGCCCAGGACTCGCAGGAGGCCCAGGCCGACCCCCGCGTCCACAGCGTCATCTTCGAGGCGATGAAGGGCATGCGTGAACTGGTCTACGCCACACCGTTCAAGCCCGGCCACACGCCGCTGGCCGTCGTGCCGGGGCTGGAAGAGACCCTGTTCAACTACTACTATCGCGGCGCGTATGACGAGTTCTGGCAATTGGACTGCAACGACTTTACGCGCTACTATGACCGCCACGCCGACATCCCGGTCACGGCGACGGGCGGCTGGTTCGACCCGTTCGCCATGGCGACGACCGGCTACTACGCGGCGATGGCGGCGCGCAACCAGTCCACGGCGCGGCTTATCATAGGACCGTGGACGCACATGGGGATGCGCGGCGTCCAGCAGTCCAATTCGGGCGACGTGGACTTTGGCCCCGACGCGATCTGGGGCTTCGAGCGCTTCAACCACGAGCAGGTGCGCTGGTTCGACCGCTGGCTCAAGGGCGAGGCGACGGGCGTCGAGGACGATCCACCCGTCCAAATCTTTGTCATGGGCGGCGGGAGCGGCCGCAAGAACACGGCGGGCCGCCTAGAGCATGGCGGCCGCTGGCGCGCCGAGCAGGAGTGGCCCCTGGCCCGCACCCAGTGGACAACGCTCTATCTGCACGGCGACGGGAGCCTCACTCCAACACCGCCGATTGAAATCGGGGCTGAGGGGTGTGCCGCCGGCCGTCCGCCTACGCGGACCGAACCGATGCCCCACGTCCGCGCAGGCGGACGTTCAGCCGAAGGCTCAACAGGCTCGATTTCAATCGCTGGCGCCCACCCCCTCCCCAGCAGCCTCTCCTTCACCTACGACCCGGCCCACCCCGTGCCGACCGTCGGCGGCACGGTCACCGGCTACTTCGAAATCGTCCCGCTGAACCAGCCCCTCGACCCCTTCTGGCGCAAGTACCTGCCGCCGTGGGCCATCCAGCGCCAGATCATCCAGGACGGCTCGGCCCACCAGGCCGAAGCGCCGGGCATGGTCGGCGCGCGCCCGCCCTACCTGCCACTGGCGATGCGGCCCGATGTCCTGGTCTTCCAGACCCCGCCGCTGACCGAGGCGGTCGAAGTCACCGGCGCGGTCACCGTCAAGCTCTGGATTTCGTCGTCGGCGGTGGACACCGACTTCACGGCCAAGCTGGTGGACGTCTACCCGCCCAACGCCGACTACCCGCAGGGCTACCACATGCTGCTGTGCGACTCGATTATCCGCTGCCGCTACCGCGACAGCTTCGAGCGCGAGGAGTTGATGACGCCGGGCGAAGTCTACCAGGTGACGATTGAGCTGCCGCCGACAAGCAACCTGTTCGCGGTCGGGCACCGTATCCGGCTCGACATTTCGAGCAGCAACTTCCCGCGCTTCGACCTGAACCCGAACACCGGCGAACCCATGGGCCGCCACACCCATACCCTCGTCGCTCACAACACGGTCCACGTGGACCATGACCACCCTTCCCAGGTGGTAATACCGATGATTAAAGATTAATGATTAAAGACTGACTTTAGTCATCAAGGAGGCTCGATGCCCATTGACACCCAAATCTGGACCGACATAGACTACGACAAGCCCGGCAAGCAGACCGGCTTCCTCGGCGTGCCCCAGTCCACCAACACCTCGGGCTGGGCCACCCAGTTCATCCCCATCGTGGTGGTGCAGAACGGGCAGGGGCCGACGGCCCTGCTGTTCGGCGGCAACCACGGCGACGAGTACGAAGGCCCGACCACGCTCCTCAAGCTGGGCCGCTGGCTCCAGCCGGAGCACGTCCAGGGCCGCGTGATTATGTTGCCCATGCTGAACCGCCCGGCCGTCGAGGCCGGCACGCGGCTGTCGCCCGTGGATGGCCGCAACATGAACCGCGCCTTCCCCGGCCAGCGCAACGACACCCTCACCGGCGTCATCGCCCACTACGTGACTAACGCCCTGTTCCCGCTGGCCGACCTGGTGATTGACATCCACTCCGGCGGCCGCTCGGCGCACTTCCTGCCCTCCGTCAACATGCACCGCGTCGCGGACGAGCGACAGATGCGCGAGATGGTGCGGGCGGCGCAGGCGTGGGGCGCGCCGTGGGTGTTCATCTACAAGGACGTGGGCGGCGAGGGCTTGCTGCCAGGGTATGCCGAGAGCCTGGGCAAGATCACGCTGGGCACCGAGATTGGCAGCGCGTCCCAGTACGGCGCGACGATGGTGGGCATCGCGGAAACGGGCGTCAGGAACGTCCTGCGGCTCTACGGCATCCTCCAGGACGGGCAGCCCATCACCACGCCCGCCCAGGCGCCGCGCGTCGTCGCCGCCGACGAGCAGGACGACTACATCATGGCTCCCGTGAGCGGCATCTTTGAGCCGTTCCACGAGATGCAGGACTGGGTTGAGGCCGGGGAGGCGGTCGGGCAGATGCACCTGCTGGAGCAGCCCTTCGCGGAGCCGATTCCCGTCCTCGCCCGCACCAGTGGCATGATTATCAGCCGCCGCGCCTTCCCGCTCACCCGCCAGGGCGATTGCGTCATCACGCTGGTGCGGCCGGCCGAGTTCTAGCTCAGTAGTCAGTAATCAGTAGTCAGTAGTCAGTAGTCAGTAGTCTCAGGACAATGAGGCTAATTCGCACCTCGACACCAGGGGGCAACAGATGATTACCGATGACCGATTACTGACTACCGACGACTGACTACTGTGTACAGGAGTCGCAGAATGAAGATACGCGAAATCAGAGCGGTCGGGCTGCGCGACGCGACGCCGGAGGGCGGCTGGAGCAACGAGTTACGCCCCGACGACTGCGTGCATACCCTGGTCGCCGTCCTGACGGACGAGGGCGTGACGGGCTATGGCAGCGTGTTCACCAACGACGGCCTGGTGAAAGCGGCGCTGGGCGTCCTGGAACCGCTCTACCTGGGCGAGAACGCCCTGGAGCCGGAGCGCGTCAGCGAGAAGCTCCACCAGCACATGTTCTGGCTGGGACGCGGCGGCTCCATCACCCACGCCATCAGTGGGGTTGACATCGCCCTATGGGACATTCTGGGCAAGGCGACGGGACAGCCGGTGGGACGGCTGCTGGGCGGGCGCTACCGCGAGCGCGTGCGCCCCTACGCCTCCATCCTCATGGACCAGCCCGGCCCGCTGACTGAGCACCTGCTGCAAGTCCAGGCCCAGGGCTTCCGCGCCATCAAGATGGGTTGGGGACCGTTTGGGCGCGTCAGCGCGGCGCTGGACGAGGCCATCGTCCGCGCGGCGCGAGACGCCATTGGCCCCGACACCCTGCTCATGGTGGACGCGGGTGGCAGCGACGCCCACTGGGGCCAGGGCTACAAGTGGGCGCTGCGCACGGCCCACATGCTGGCCGAGTACGATGTCTACTGGTTCGAGGAGGCGCTCAACCCCGACGCCCTCCAGGACTATGCTAAGCTGCGCGAGCACTCGCCCGTGCCCATCGCGGGCGGCGAAGTGCTGACCCGCCGCCAGGCGTTCCAGCCCTGGCTCGACGCGGGCGCGTTCGACATCGTCCAGCCCGACGTCACCAAGGTGGGCGGCATCAGCGAGGAGCGGCGCATTGGCTGGCTGGCCCAGGAGAAGGGCGTGCGTTTCATTCCCCACGGCTGGAACACCGCCCTCGGCCTGGCCGCCGACCTGCAACTGGCGTCGGCCTTCGCCCACACCGACCTGGTGGAGTACCTGACCGGCTCACCCTTCATTGACGAGGTCAAGGCGGGCGGCTGGGCGCTCGACGCCGACGGCTATCTGCCCATCCCCGACGGCGCCGGCCTGGGCATCGAGGTGGACCACGAGGCAGTGTCGAAGTATGCGCGAGGCGAGAGACTACTACCGTAAGACCTCGCTCCCCTCTCCCTCTGGGAGAGGGGTTGGGGGTGAGGGTCGTAGGCAGTGGCAGAGGTTGAAGACCCTCACCCTGACCCTCTCCCCCTGGGATAGGAAGGAGACTAGCGATGTACATCGTCACCCGTGAAATTGCCCGGCCGCCCGCCGAAGCCGTTGAAGCTCTGCGCCCCTTCGAGGCGGCCGTCCTGTCCGACACGCTGGGCCGCTACGCCACCATGGACGCCGGCATCAAGCCCCTGGCCGACGGCCTGCGCCTGATTGGAACGGCGGTCACGGTCAAGACCTACCCCGCCGACAACCTCATGATTCACCTGTCGCTCAAGATCGCCCGGCCAGGCGACGTGCTGGTGATTGACGCCGACGGCGTCACCGACACGTCGGTCATGGGCGAGTTGGTGGCCTATTGCGCCCAGCAGCAGGGTCTGGCCGGGGCGGTCATTGACGGCGCGATCCGCGACAAGGCAGGCATCCGCGGCCTCGGCTGGCCGGTCTTCGCCCGCGCTGCTGTGCCCAACGGCCCGCTCAAGAACGGCCCCGGCTCGATCAACGTACCGGTCGCCTGTGGCGGGCTGGTCGTCAACCCGGGCGACATTGTCGTCGGCGACGACGACGGCGTGGTGGTCGTGCCCCGCGAACGGTGGCAGGCGGTGGTCGAGGCGGCGCAGGCCATTGAGGCCAAAGAGGCCAAGACACGGGCGCGCATCGCGGCGGGCGAGATCATGTGGGACATGCAGGGCATGGACAAGACGCTCGCCCAGTTCCCGATTGAGTGGCGCTAACATGGGTTTCTCGTTTATCCAGATCACCGATCACCACCTGCGCGAGGATGAAACGACTCTGACGTTGGGCTACTCGACAGGCTATGCCATGCGCCGCGTCATGCGCCATATTGCCGACCACGCCGCCCACCGCGCCGACTTCATCGTGTCCACCGGTGACCTGGTCCATGACGGGACAGACGAGGAATACGTAGCCGTTCGGCAGCGGCTGACGCTCCAGCCCCAGTCTGAGTCCGTCTGGCCCAGTGTTACGTTTGAAGGGCTGGACCGCGTTCCGATGCTGTTTTTGCCCGGCAACCACGATCAGCGCGACGCCTTTATGCGTCACCTCTATCCCACCCTACCCGCGTCCCGGCTGTTTAACGCGGTGTATCCCTACCAGGGGGTCCAACTGGTCTGTCTCGACTGGGGGCCGCAGACCAAGGCGGAGGCCGCGCCGGAGATGCTGCGCTTTTTAGGTGACGCGCTGGCCGGCGGTCAACCCAGTATCATCCTGATGCACCACCACGCCGCGCCGGTGGGGGCCGCCTGGCTGGACCGCTTTATCGCCGACGATGTGGCCGCCTTCTGGAAGATCGTTGAAGGCCGCCAAGTATTAGCCATCTTTGGCGGTCACGTCCACATGACCACCGAGACGACGGTCAAGGATATTCCTGTCCACACGCTGCGAGCCACCACGTTTCAGTTCGACCGCCAGGCTGCGCCCGTCCCCTGCCTCCAGCCGCCCCAGTACCGTATTGTGACGGTGGAGGATGGGCAGGTGACAAGCGAACTGGTGGAAGTGCCGCTGTGAGAAGGCAGCCATGAAGATCACTCGTGTATCGCCCCTCATCGTCAATGCCGCCATCCGCAACTGGATTTTCGTCAAGGTCGAGACGGACCAGGCCGGGCTGTGGGGCTGGGGCGAGGCGACGCTGGAGTGGCACACGCGCAGCGTCGTCGGGGCCGTGGCC
>CAZFUK010000320.1:0-479 GCA_964522005.1 uncultured Anaerolineales bacterium
CGTCGGCGACGATGGGCGCCCCAGCCCCACGCCCAATGAGGCGCAAGCCGTCGGGTAGGACGACGCGCATGAGGACAAGGGGGACCGCCAGGGCGCGGGCGAGTTCAGCGGCTGGCGACAGGGCGGCCTCGGCAAAGAACGAGCCGTCCAGCGGAACGAGAATCCGCGACGCGGCCAGGGCCGGCGCTGCGGTTGGGTCGCCCGTGGCGCGAACGAGCAGGACGGGGACCGGACTGCGGGCCAGGACGCTCTCGGCGACCGAGCCATACAGCCAGCGCCCCAGCCCCGACCGGCCGTGGGTGGTCATCACAATCAGGTCGGCGTCGCGGGCCTCGGCCTCGGCCAGGATGCCGTCCTCGGCCAGTTCGGTCGGCACACACACCTGGACCGGCAGCCCCTGGGCGCGCAGCCCCTCGGCCAGCGGCTCCAGGTAGGCGCGGGCATCGGCGGTCAGACACTCCTGGAGGGCGGCCAGACTG
>CAZFUK010000320.1:489-6322 GCA_964522005.1 uncultured Anaerolineales bacterium
GCCATAGGCGCGTACCGCCTGGGCGAGCAGGAGTCGTCCGTGGAGCGACTGGGCCAGGGCGGCGGCGAGGGGCAGCGCGCCTTCGGCCAGGCATGACCCATCCAGCGGGACGAGGATCGTTTTGAGCATGACGCCTCCTGCAGTTAGTGCATGCCCGCTGGAACGGCGGCCTGCGCGGGCGCCTGGTCGCGAAGCAGGCCCAGGGGCCGCACCAGCAGCACCGGGTGGTCGCCCCGGCGCAGCACCTCCATCGCTACACTGCCGAAGAACAGACGGTCCATCCCACTGCGGCCGTGCGTCGCCATGAGGATGAAGACGGTGTTGAGTTCGTCGCTCTTGCGAAGGATGGTGGTCGCGGGCGAGCCGGTCTCGACATAGGTGAGGACGCGGCGCCCGTCCTGGCGCAGCTTGCGCGCCAGACGCGCCAGGTAGTCCTCGGCTTCCTGGAGTTCCATCTTGAAGATTTCGTTGCTCAACTCCGGCTCCACCAGCCGCTCCGGCGTCAGGAGCGAGGGCAGGGGGACGCAGCGCACGAGAATCAGGGTGGCGTCGAGAGTCCGCGCCATCTCGACGGCGTAGGGCAGGACGGCCTCAGCGACCGCCGAGCCATCCAACGGGACCAGCAGGCCGTCGCGCCCAGCGTCCAGGGTCGGCTCGACCAGGCTGGACGCGCGTACGAGCAGGACGGGCACGTGGCTCTGGGTGAGGACGGCTTCGGCGACGGAGCCATAGATGAAGCGCCCTACCCCGGTGCGCCCGTGGGTCGTCATCACCACCAGGTCGGCGTGTTCATCGGCCAGGGTCCACAGGATGCCCTGGTCGGGGTGGGCGGCGATGGCGCGGGCGTCCACGTGTACCTCCTGGGTGCGCAGTTCCCCGGCCACCGCCCGCAGATAGTCATCGGCCTCCTGTGTCGCGGCCTCCTGCCGCTTCTCGGTCTCCCAGCCCGGCACGCCCGTGGTCCACGCGCAGCGAACCAGGACCAGCCGGCCCTCGGCCGCCCGCGCCAGGGCAGCGGCCAACGGCAGGGCGCGTTCAGCGGCGGGGGACCCGTCCAACGGCACGAGAATGGTGCGGAACATAGCAACCTCCTCTTTTACCCTGTACTCGGGCGACTGGTCGTGGCCCCACGGGCCAGACCTCTCACAGCAGAGCCTCGGCGTAGCCAAACACGCCTTCGGCCGGCGCCAGCGTTTCGTCCAGCACGCGGCCCAGGCGGGCGATACCCTCGCGGATCATGTCAGGCGCGGCGTTCGAGAAGTTCAGCCGCATCGTGTTCTCGCCGCCGCCACACGGGAAGAAGCTGTCGCCGGGCACAAAGGCGACGCGATGCTCGATGGCGTGGGGCAGGATGTCCAGGGCGCGCACTCCTGGCGGCAGAGTCACCCACAAGAAGAGACCACCCTGGGGCCGGGTCCAGCGCACGCTGGACGGGAAGTGCTCGCTCAGGGCTTCGAGCATGATGTCGCGCCGCTCGCGGTAGACCTGGCGGATGAAGCGCACGTGGCGGTCCAGAAACACGTCGTCGGCGACGGTGTGGGCGATGACCTGGGTAAAGGTGGGCGTGTGCAGGTCGCTGCCCTGCTTGGCCTGCACTAGCTTCTGAATGACCTCGGCCGGGGCGATGACCCAACCGAGGCGCAGGCCGGGCGCCAGAATCTTGGAGAACGTGCCCAGGTAGACCACGTTGCCGTGGTAGGTCGGCTGGCCGTTGGGGCCGGCGCCTTCCAGGGCGAGCAGGCTCGGCAGGTCCTCCCCCTCGAAGCGCAACTGGCCGTAGGGGTCGTCCTCGATGACGGGTACCCCGTAGCGCTCGGCCAGCTCGACCAGGTGGCGGCGGCGCGGCAGGCTCAGGGTGACACCGGCCGGGTTCTGGAAGGTCGGCAGGGCATAGACCAGCTTGGGGCCGGCGGCCAACGCCTCCTCCAGCGCGTCGGTCTGCATCCCATCATCGTCAATGGGGACGGGGATGTAGTCCGCGCCGTAGGCGTTCCACGCCTGGAGCGCGCCGAGATAGGTCGGCGCCTCGACCACGACGGGGTCGCCCGGGTTGATGAAGACCTTGCCAATCAGGTCCAGCGCCTGCTGCGAGCCGGTGGTGATGAGAATGTTCTCCAGGCCCACGTGAAGCCCCTCGCGGGCGGCGCGGCGGGCAATCAACTCGCGCAGCGGGCGGTAGCCCTCGGTCGTGCCGTACTGGAGCGCCTGCGGCCCCATGTCACGCAGGACCCGCGCCGTGGCGGCGGCGAAGTCGGGAATCGGGAAGACCTCCGGGGCGGGCAGGCCGCCGGCGAACGAGATCATATCGGGTTGTTCGGTCAGCTTGAGCAACTCGCGGATGGCGGAGCTGCGCATGCGTTGGGTCCGCTGGGCGTAGCGGTGGGACCAGAGTGTGGGCATGACTCCCTCCATTGGGAGATGGACGACGGTGTCCATAGATACACGGTGACGCCATTTTGATTCTAACCCCAAAGTGGGCCGACTGGCGTTAAGAGTGGGCAACGGGTTAGGGAGGGATGTTCACGATGTGCTATACTTTAGCCATGGCACGCTCTAACCCACCGACGACTCCCCCGCCTACCGTCAAAATCAGCTACAGCGTGCGGCGGCAGCGCACGGTGAGCGCGCGCACGCTGCCGGACGGAAGTATCGAAATCCTCGCGCCCCATGGTATTAGCGAGGCGGACCTGAAGCCCATTGTCGAGAAGCTGACCCAACGCCTGCAACGGCGGGCCGAGCGGTCGGTGCGCGTCAGCGACGAGGACCTGGCACGTCGTGCCCAGGAATTGAACAAGCGCTACTTTGGCGGGCGCCTGCGCTGGACCAGCATCAGCTACGTCTCCAACCAGACGCGCCGCTACGGCAGTTGCACGCCCAGTCTGGGCACCATCCGCATCAGCGACCGCGTCGCCAAGATGCCGGGCTGGGTACGCGACTATGTCCTGGTCCATGAACTGGCCCACCTGGAGCAGGCCAACCACTCGTCCGCCTTCTGGAAGCTGGTCAACCGCTACCCGCTGACCGAGCGGGCGCGGGGCTATCTCATGGCGCTGGGGATGGAGGAGGATGGGGGGGAAGAGGGGGGCTAGTGGCTAGTGGGGCTGGGACCACGCTCGACCGGCGGCGGCACGGCGTTTATTACACGCCGCCGCCCATTGTGCGCCACATGCTTAGGCGGGCCTGGGCGGCCTGGCCGGGCGACCATCTGCCGCGTGTCCTCGACCCAGCCTGCGGGGCTGGCGTGTTCCTGGTCGAAGCCTACCGCCAATTGCTGGCCGACGAAGAGGCGCGGCGAGGGCGGCCCCTGACACCGGACGAACGGCTGACCCGTCTGCGCGCCTCCATCTTTGGCGTGGATATTGACCCTCTGGCCGTCGAGACGACGCGCCAGGCCCTGCTGCGGGAGGCGCTGGGCACCGATGCTCCCCCGGACCCCGCCCCCGACCTGAGCGCGAACCTCCGCTGCGCCGACGCCCTCCTCGACCCGCGCGCCCTCCCCGCCTGGGACATCCTGCTCGCCAATCCCCCCTACGTGTCGTTCTACGCCCGCGAGTCGCGCAAGCCGCCGCCCGACGTCCAGGCGGCGCTGATGGCCCGCTACGGCGACATCGTAGGCGGGCGGGGCAACCTGTTCCTGTTCTTCCTGGCGCTGGCTCTGCGCCACCGCTCGCCTCAGAGCGTGGCGGCGCTCATCGTGCCTGACACGCTCGGCTTGAACAGCTCCTATGCTCCCACGCGGCGCGCGCTCGAAGCGGCGGGGCTGCGAGGCGTGGACTGGCTGGACTTCGCGGTGTTTGAGGCGGCCACGGTGCGGGCGCTGGTGGTGGTCGTAGGGCCGGGGGACGGTCCCACTGTCTTCCGCTCGTTTGTCACCCCCGACGGGTTGGCGGCCGACCATCCCGTGGCCGAGACCGTGGTGGGGCGGGCAGACCTGGCGCGGCGGGTCGGCCACGCCTGGCCGCGCGCAGGGAGAGGGGTTGAGGCAGACCTGCGGGATCGTGTGTGGCCGGGCGCGGTGCCGCTGGACCGGCTGGCCGAGACCCGCGACGGCGTGAACCTAGGGCCGGCTGAGGGACGCGCTCGGTTGCTGAACCCGACCGGTCCGCCCCGGCCGACCTGGCGGCCGGTCATCGAGGGGCGGCATGTCACGCCGTACCGCCTGCTGCCGACCACCGACGTGCTGGACTACGACTCCGCTAGCCTGACGCCGGACCTGAAGCGGCGCGGGGCCTCGCTGCGCCGGTCGGCCATCTTCGCGCCGCCCAAGCTCGTCAGCCGCCAGACGGCGGCCACACTGGTCTTCGCCCTGGACGAGGCGGGCGTGGTGGCGCTCAACTCGGTCCACTGCACCCATGCCCGCGACGGCCGGCGCGACACCCTGCTCTACCTGCTCGGCCTGCTCAACTCGCGCCTGCTCCGTGACGTCTACCGCGCCCGGTTCCAGGAGACGCGCGCCGTCTTCCCCCAGGTCCACATCGCCGCGCTGCGCCAGTTGCCTATCGTGCCCCCGCGAGACGCCGAGGGCCGCCTGACGGACGGAGCGGCGGCCCTAGTGACGCTGGTGACGCGGCGCTTGGCGGGCGAACCGCTCGACGCCGCGATAGACGCGGCCGTGGACCGACTGTATGGGATATGATCTAACCGGGTCTCAGCCTTTGACGTAGGATAGCTTCTCGGCCACCTTCCCGTCGCGCACGCGGAAAATGTCAACCCCGCGTACATGGCCCGCGTCCGGGCTGTCGCCGCCCCAACGATACCGCCAGCGGTGAATGGCGTACTCGCCACAGGCGATGACGGCCTCGGCCTCGAAGACAGCACTGGGCGAGGCGGCGAACAACCGCTCCCACATAGCCCGCACGGCCGCCTGCCCGACGTAGCGTTCCCCGTCGGGCGCGGGAAAGGTGTTCTCGAAGAGGCAGTCGTCGGTCATCAGGGCCATGATAGCGTCCACGTCGTGGCGGTTGAACGCCGCGTTAAAGCGCTCGATGATCTCCAACGTCGCGTCCATGAGTCGGTCCCTTTCCCTGGGGCCTAGCCCGGCGTCACGGCGACCATCTGGATGTACATCCCGAAGGGCGTCTCGAAGTAGGCGAAGCCGCGCGGGTGGGCCGCCATGACGCGCACGCCCGGCTGCGCCTTCAGGTAGGCGACGGCGGCGTCCAGGTCGGTCACGCTGATGGCGAGGTGACGGCCGGCCACGTCGGCGTTGCGCGGCATGGTCGTCCCGCCCGGCTCGGGCGACTGCCACTCCACCAGTTCCACCCGGCTCCCGTCCGGCAGGCGCAGGAAGGCCCCCTTGACCACTGACCCCGGCGCGACATCGAACCAGCCCGCCATCTTATCGTCGCCCGGCGACTCGATGCGAATCCGCTGCTCCAGTTCCAGCCCCAGCACGTCCTGGCAGAAGGCCACCGCCGCGTCCAGGTCGCGCACCCCAAACCCCACGTGGTTCAACCCGGTCAGCGACGGCAAGCCGCCCGCTCGTGTCTCGTCTGACATCGCCCCGCCCTCCTAAAAGGAAGAGATCTCGACAGAATTAACAGAATTGGCGGAATGGACAGAATACCAGGCAGGCTATCCGGTATCGCTCACTCCCTACTCCCTGTTCCCCATTCCCTATTCCCTGTAGCCGCCATACTTGGCGAGGTAGTTCACCAGCCCACCCTCGGCTAGAATATGAATCATCTGCTGGGGCATCTGGGTGGCGCGATAGGTCTGGCCCGTCGCCTCGTCGGTGACAGCCCCACCCTCCAGGTCCACTGTCACCGTCGCCCCCGGTGCGATGGCGTGGTCCTCCACCTCGACCACGGGCAGGCCGATGTTGATGGCGTTG
>CAZFUK010000321.1:0-6320 GCA_964522005.1 uncultured Anaerolineales bacterium
ACGCCTCCCGGACCCGGGTATCAAACGGTTGTGTCGGGTAGCCGTGTTCAGTCATATCAATGTCCCTGTCGCCTTCTAGCCGACATTCGCCAATACTTTCGCCAGGTGAATGATCTCCACCGGCTGACCCTGCTTGCGGAGGCCGCCACCGATGTGCATGATGCAGCCGGCGTCGGTGGTCACCACCGTCGGGGCGGATGTCGCCCGCACGCGGCGAATCTTCTCGTCCAGCATGGCGCCTGAGATGTCGGGCAGGCGCACCGAGAAGCTGCCGCCAAAGCCACAGCACCAGTCGGGGCGGTCCATCTCGACCAGCTCCAGGCCGGCCACGTGCCGCAGCAGACGGCGCGGCTGCTCGCGGATACCCAGGCCGCGCGCCGCGTGGCAGGCGTCGTGGTAGGTCACCGGGCCGCCGGTCCAGACCGCGCCCACGTCCTCGACCCCCAGCACGTCCACCAGGAACTGGCTCAACTCATAGGTGCGCCGCGCCACGGCGTTGACCCGCGCCTCCCAGCAGCCATCGCCCTGGAAGAGATGGGGGTACTCGTTGTGGACCATGGTCACACACGAGCCGGCCGGCGAGACGATCACCTCGCTGTCCTCAAAGACCTCGGTATAGTGCTGGGCGAGGGCGCGCGCATCCGACTGGAAGCCGCTATTATAGGCGGGCTGGCCGCAGCACGTCTGGCCCTTGGGGAAGGCGACCTCCACCCCCAGACGGCGCAATAAGCGTACCGTGTCCACCCCCACGTCGGGGAAGAATAGGTCAGTCAGGCATGAGATAAACAGGGCGACCTTCAAGGCTCACTCCTCAGATGGGTAGGTGGGCCGGATTATAGGCGCGGCGTAGGGGGAAGTCAAAACATTGGCGGGTTTGGGGTATAATTGACCGCAGGAGGCGACCATGCAGCCGGTGCAACCCATTCTGATTGTAGACCTGTTTCCGCCCCTGCTCGACGGGCTGCTCAGCCTGCTCGATGGCCTGAGCGAGGAGGACTGGGCACGACCCACCCCCTGCGCCGGTTGGACGGTCAAGGACGTGGCGGCCCACCTGCTGGGCGGCGACCTGGGCATGCTCTCCGGCCGCCGCGACGGCTACCGCCTCGACGTGGGTGACCTAAGCGCCTGGGAGAGCCTCGTCCAGTTTATCAACACCTGGAACCGCCAGTGGGTGGGGGCGACGCGCCGCCTCAGTCCCCGCGTGACCCGCGAGTTGCTCGCCTGGGCCGGGCCGCAGGTGTCGGCCCTCTTCGCCGGCCTGGACCCGTTCGCCCTCGGCGGCCCGGTCAGTTGGGCCGGCCCGGACCCCGCGCCCGTCTGGCTGGACCTGGCCCGCGAGTACACCGAACGCTGGCACCACCAGCAGCATATCCGGGATGCCGTCGGCCGCCCCGGCTTCACTGAGCCGGAGTTTATGTCGCCTGTCCTGGATGCCTTCGCCCGCGCCCTGCCCCACACCTATCGAGCTGTGGCTGCCCCCGAAGGGACGACGGTGACACTGACGGTGACGGGAGCGGCAGGGGGCCAGTGGACGCTACGCCGCGAGACGGGCGGCTGGACCCTCTACCAGGGCCGCCCGGCTGCCCCCGACGCCGAAACCATTCTCGACCAGGATACCGTCTGGAGGCTGGTCACGCGGGGTCTGCCCGTGAGTAAGGCCCAGGCGCGTGCCGGGTTGCATGGTGACCGGGCCCTGGCGCGACAACTCTTCGAGACGGTGTCTATTATCGCCTAATGCGAGGTGTTATGTCCCAAGCCTACTTGCAGTGCATCGCGTGCGGAGCGCGCTTCGCCTCCAACAGCGGCGCGCTCTACGCCTGCCCCACCTGCGGCGACCTGCTCGACGTCGTCTACGACTGGGACCGGCTCGACCCCGAGGCGCTGCGCCACTGCTTCCGCCAGCGCCGGCTGTCCGACGACCCCAAGGACGTCAGCGGCGTCTGGCGCTACCGCGAGCTGATTCCCTTCTACGACGACGAGCGCCAGATCGTCACCTATCCAGAGGGCAACACGCCCCAACTCGACGCGCCCCGCGCCGCGCGCTATGCCGGCCTGGGCCGCCTGACGTTCAAACACCAGGGCTACAACCCGACCGGCTCGTTCAAGGACAACGGCATGGCGACGGGCGTCACCCAGGCGCGGGTGCTCGGCGCGCGTGTCGTCGCCTGCGCCAGCACCGGCAACACCTCAGCGAGCATGGCCGCCTATGCCGCCCGCGCCGCCATGCTCGGCGTTGTCTTTATCCCCGAAGGCCAGATCGCCTTTGGCAAGCTCTCCCAGTCCCTCGACTACGGCGCGCTGACCCTCCAGATTCGCGGCGACTTCGACAGGGCGATGGACCTGGTGCGGGATGTCGCCCCCCAGGTCGGCATGTACGTCCTCAACTCGGTCAACCCCTTCCGCCTCGAAGGGCAAAAGGCGATGGCGATTGAACTGCTGGACCAGCGCGGCTGGCGCGTCCCGGACCGCATCGTCGTACCGGGTGGCAACCTGGGCAACTCGTCGTCCCTGGGCAAGGGCTTCAAGGAACTCTACGACCTCGGCTTTATTGATCGCCTGCCGCACATCACCATCGTTCAGGCCGAGGGCGCGGCGCCGCTGTACCGCACCGTGACCAGCCCGGAGACGAGCCGCCTGGTGACGGTCTACGCCCGCACCCTGGCGACGGCCATCAAGATCGGCCGGCCCGTGTCGTGGACGAAGGCCAAGCGCGCGATGGACTGGACCGACGGCTGGGTGACGACGGTGACCGAGCAGGAGATTGCCGACGCCAAGTCGGTGATTGGCCGCGACGGCATCGCCTGCGAGCCGGCGGCCGCGACGACCCTGGCCGGTCTCAAGCGGCTTATAGCCGAGGGCACCGACACGCCCATCAACCGGGATGAGGACGTCGTCGCCATCCTGACGGGTCACGTTCTGAAGGACCCCGACTACACCGTGCGCTACCACCTGGGCGACCTGTACGAGGACTACGTCACCGAGACCGTGGTAACGCATCGCTCGGGCAAGATTCAGTCCAACTTCGCCAACCGCCCGGTCGAGGTCGAAGCCGACCCCTCCGCCATCGCGGCCGCCATTGAGGCGCATCTCACGGCGACGAGGGAGTAGGCAGGGGAGAGACGGAGGACGGAGGACGGAGGACGGAAGACGGAGGTGGACCGCCGTGGTGTTTAGGTCACGAGTTGTCTATGGCGCCTGCGTCGTGAACGACGCGGCCTGAACAGAGGTAGCAGGGACCAGTGCTGTATCGGTGCTGGTCCATTTTTTAATTTCGTCGTTTTTTCGCCCGCCGCCTGTCGATTTCGTGGCCCTGTGTTCGACATATGAGTAGAACACACATGAGGTCGGGAGTGTCCGACCCTCAACAGGGCACCTAAAAGGAGACAGACGATGGGTTACTCGAAGAAAGCTCATATCGCGTTGTGGATCGCTCAGTGGCTGGTGGGCTTGTTTTTCATCCTGGCGAGCGGCGCCCCGAAGCTCCTCCTGCCGCCTGAGATGCTGCCGATGGCGATCCCGCTGCCGGCCGCGTTCATCACCTTCATCGGTGTGTCGGAGGTGCTGGGTGGGTTGGGGCTGATTCTGCCCGGTCTGTTCCGCATTCGGACGGGTCTGACGCCGCTGGCAGGCGTCGGCTTGATCGTGGTGACGGTGAGCGCGACGGTGTACAACCTGGCCGCCGGTCTACCCGGCAGCGCCCTGTTCGCGGCGACCCTGGGGTTGATTGTGGCTGGCATCGCCTATGCGCGCTGGCGTCTCGCGCCCCTGGCCTCCGCGTCGCGTCAGCCCGCCCTCGGCGCGGCGAAGTAGTCCCGCTGAAACACGTCTGCCCTCGGGCCTCGTATAAACGACACCGCCCCCTGTGGTCTCACAGGGGGCGGTGTCGTTTACTGGCATGTGTCTTGCGATTTGAAAATAGGATTACATTGTAAACTCAAGGCCAAACGGCAAGCGAGAGTACAGTAAGGAGAGAAGCAATGCAGTGGATGAACAGAGAGAGGACTGGCTGGCTGCGCCGGGCGGCGCTACTCATGGCGCTCGTCCTGGTCGTGGCCCTGGCGGCCGCCTGTGGCGACGGCCCACCTACGCGCGGGGCGCAAAGCCCCAACCCCGGCCCCTCGGCGCCCCTCGACCCCGGCCGCTATGGCGGCAGCTACAGCGGTGGGACGGCCACGGGTGACACGGAAGCGGGTGCACAGTTCGCGCGCTGGGTCCTCGAACAGGACCCGCAGCGCCAGTACATCACCGACGCCGTGGTCCGCAACGAGCAGACGCTCGGCATCAAGGTAAACCCACAGGTCACGAAGGCCGATGTGCAACGCCTCATGGAGGCGCTGGCGTCCGGTATGGCGCGCCAATTCCCCGGTCGGCCGCTGACCATCAATGCTTTCTATCAGTCTGGCGACAAGTTGGCCGAAGCGCGCTACGACCCCAACTCTAACCAAGTCGCGGTTCAGTTCGCTCAGTAAGGGTAGCCGTGGCGTTTGGGCCACGGGTAGGTGTTGGATAACGACGAAGGAGGATTCAGATGAGTGGTTTGTTTGATCGCCTGGCGCAAGGCCCCCAGGATGGCCAGCAAGGGCAGCAGTACGACAACTGGAACGAGATGGTAGGCGCAGCCCCTCGTGAGCACGTCTATGGCGCGGCGGCGCAGGCCGTCAGCCAGATGGACCCCCAGGACTACTATAACCACACCCAGCCGGGCGTGGGCGGCACCGACCCGTTCGGGATGCTGGGGCAGGGGCAACGCGTCGGCCTGGCGCAGAGCCTGCTTGGCTCGCTGCTCGGGCGCGGCCTCGGTCAGTCGCAAATCGGCCAGCAGGCCGGCCTGTCCAACCTGGACCCCAACCACATGACGCCGCAGGACCTGGCGGCCCTGGCGCAGTACGCTCAGCGCCAGCACCCCGAAGCCCTGGCCGACGCGGCCAGCCAGCACCAGCAGGACCCCGGCCTGCTTGAGTCGCTCCTCGGCAACAAGGCGCTCCTGATGATGGCGGCTGGCCTGGGCGCGAAGTACCTCGCCGACCGCAACAACCAGCAGCAGGCCGCCCCCCAGCAGCAGCAGCCGAACATCGGCCGCCGAGGCAGCGGCAGCCTGTTCTAGACACTGCTAGTGCAACGGGCGGGCCAGGTCGTTGAACCTGGCCCGCCCGTTGCGTTTGCCCTTGCCTCTGCCCTACACCACTACGTTGACCAGCTTGCCGGGCACAACGATGACTTTGCGTGGCTGGCCGCCCGCCAGGGCCTTCTGGACCTGCTCGTTCGCCAGCGCCGTCGCGCGCAGCGCCGCCTCGTCGGCGTCGGCCGGCACCGTCACGCGGGCGCGGACCTTGCCGTTGATCTGGAGCACAATCTCGACCTCGTCCTCGGCCGCGACCGCCGGATCAAAGGTGGGCCACGCCTGCTGGTGGATGCTGTAGGGCTTGCCTAGGCGCGACCAGAGTTCCTCGCTGATATGCGGCGCGAGCGGCGCCATGAGCCGCAGGAAGGTCTCGACCGCCTCGTCCCAGACGGCCGTCCCGTACAGGCCCGCCTCTTTCGCGCGGAGCAGCTCGTTGTTGAGCTTCATCAGCTCGGCCACGGCGGTATTGAAGCGGAAGCCCTCCATGTCCGCCGTGACCTCGCGGACCGTCTGGTGGACGCGCCGCCGCAACTCGCGCTCATTTCCCTCCGGCTGCCCCTGAGTACGGCTAGCCGCAGGAGCCTCTAACGCCATGTTCCAGACGCGGTTGACAAAGCGGTAGACGCCCTCGATGCCGCTCGACGACCAGGGGCCGCCCTGCTCCCACGGGCCGATGAACATCAGGTACAGGCGCACCGAGTCCGCGCCGTAGCGGTTGACGAGCGAGTCGGGCGCGACGACGTTGCCGCGCGACTTGCTCATCTTCTCGTTGTCTTCGCCCAGGATGATGCCCTGGTTGAACAGCCGCGTCATTGGCTCGTCGAAGTTCACCAGCCCCATGTCGCGCATCACCTTGGTCCAGACGCGCGTGTACATCAGGTGCAGGATGGCGTGCTCGATGCCGCCGGTGTACTGGTCCACCGGCAGCCAGTAGGCGCCCGCCTGCGGGTCGAACGGCGCCTGGTCATCGTGAGGGCTGAGGTAGCGGTACTGATACCACGACGAGTCCACAAAGGTGTCCATCGTGTCCGTCTCGCGCCGCGCGTGGCCGCCGCACTGCGGGCACGTCGTGTTCAGGAAGCCCTCGTGGTAGAGCAGCGGACTCTGGCCGCTGGGCAGGAACTCGGCGTCGTCGGGCAGGACGACGGGCAACTGGTCGTAGGGAACGGGCTGCATGCCGCACTGGTCGCAGTAGACG
>CAZFUK010000322.1:0-6293 GCA_964522005.1 uncultured Anaerolineales bacterium
CCCTTCCCTAGCAGGGAAGGGGGAGACGCGGGCGCGGTGGGAGGCGCGGGCGAGGTGACCTCGCCCCTACGGTCCTCCCCTCCCTTCTCAGGGGAGGGGCTGGGGGAGAGGTCATCGTGCTCCCCTCCCTTCGCAGGAGAAGGGTTGGGGGAGAGGTCCTCTGGCCCCCCTCCCCTCGTAGGGGAGGGGTTGGGGGAGAGGTCCTCACGCTCCCCTCCCTTCGCAGGGGAGGGGCTGGGGGAGAGGTCCAGCGCCTCCCCCCCCACTTCGACCCGCAGCGCCACGCCGCCGGCCTCGGCCTGGCCGCTGAAGCTCGTCGCCACGTCGGCCAGCAGGTCGGCCACGTCCACCGGCTCGTGGGCCAGGGGCAACTGGCCGGCCTCGGCCAGCGAGAGGGTACGCAGGTCGTCCACCAGCCGCGCCAGGGACCGTGTCTCGCTCAGGGTGGCGCGCAGATGCTCCTCGGTCGGCTCATACACACCGTCCAGGATGCCTTCCAGGTTGCCCTGGATGATGTGGAGCGGCGTGCGCAACTCGTGGGCCACGTCGGCGGTCAGGTTGCGGCGCTGCTGGTCGGCGCGTTCCAGTTCGGCCGTCATGTGGTTGAACGACTGGGCCAGGCGGGCGAACTCGCTCGGCCCCCGCACCGGCACGCGGACACGCAGATTGCCCCGCGCCACGGCATCGGCGGCGGTCATCAGGTCGGCCAGAGGCAGGGCGACGCCTCGGAAGGCGCGGCGGGCGGTGCGAAAGGCCAGCCAGGGCAGGAGCAAGGCCAGCAGCGGACCGAGCCAGCCCAGGTGGGAAATTCGGTCCCCACCCACGACCCGCGACGCCAGGAAGCCCACAATGGTGAGCCAGCCCACGACCAGCAGCGTCATGAAGCCGAAGAGAGCGATGAGGCGCAGGAACAGGAAGCGGCCCCCGCGTCGAAACGGCGGCCCTCCCCGCCGCCAGGGCGGCCCCCAGGGGCGATACCTATCGTGAGGTTTCTTTGCGTCCAGTTGTCCGTGGTCGTCAAGCGCCATAATTGAGTCTCATTGCTCCGCTAGAGTGGCGTATTTGGCGGCCAGCTTGCGCACCGTCGTGACGTTGCGGGTCGTGGCGGGCACACCGAGGATTTTCTCAATGGCCGGGCCTGGGTAGGCGGCGTCGCTCAGCCGCCGGCGCCGCAGCCAGTAGAGTTCGCGGCCATGGAAATGGAAGTCGTCAGCCGGGGTGCGGGCGGCCAGCAGCTTCGCCCGCGCCTCGTCGCTCGGCGTCACGGGCAGGAACGCGATGTACAGCGCGGCCTCGTCGGCGGCCAGGTCAGCGTCCGGGAACGGCGTGTAAGCCGCGACGGCGGCCACCTCGGCGGCGGTGCGCAGGAAGGTGGCGACGGGGTAGCCGAGGGCCTCCTGGAGATGCACTTCGATGCGCTCTTCCAGCGCGTCGGCGTCCGTCTCCGGTGTCTCAAAGACCACGTTGCCACTGGCGATAAAGGTGGCGACGCGGTCGAAGTCGAGCGCCTCGAACAGGCGGCGGAGACGGTCCATCTTGACGGTGTGCCCGCCAACATTGATGGCGCGGAGAAAGGCGACAAAACGTGGCATATGGGTTGAAGGTCCTCAATTGGCAGGCGGGAACCGACTATGGCAGGGCGGCTAGCACTCCACTAGACGGGAACAGCTTCTAACACACTGTTGTCGCCTCGTGTCGGGACGATGCGGGTCAGGGAGAACCCTACGCTGGCAAGGAGCGCCTGCCACTCCTCGCCCGTCCGCTCGCGTCCGCCCTCCGTTCCGACCAACATGTGGAGGTCGGCCAGCTTGCTGGGGTGGGGCGTATTACCGGGCGGGACGACGGCTTCGACGAGCAGGAGACGGCCCCGCCCCCGCATCGCCGCGTGGCAACGCGCCAGGATGGCCCGCGCCGGCTCGTCGCCCCAATCGTGGAGCACCTTGCTGAGCAGATAGACGTCCGCACCGGTCGGCGCCGCCGCGAAGAAGTCGCCACCCACCACCTGGCATCGACTCGCTACCCCGACCGCCGCCAGGAAAGACGGCGCGTCGGCGACGACATGGGGCAGGTCGAACAGGAGACCGCGTAGCGTCGGGTGGCGGGTCAGGGCGGCCGAGAGAAACGCACCGTGGCCCCCGCCAATGTCGGCCAGGACGCCGACCTGGGAGAAGTCGTAGGCGTCGAGAACCGCCGACGCGCGAATCATCGAGACCGAAGTCATGGCCGCGTTGAAGACGGCGTTGGCGGCCGGGTTCTTCGCCCGGTACTCCCAGTTAGGCATACCCCAGACATGGGCGAAGGCGGTCCCACCCGTGGTAACACTGTACATCAGGTCGCCCCAGGCACGCCAGTTCTCTGGATCGCCTGAGAAGACGGCCCAGCCGCCCAGGGGGACGGGCGCATCTGAGCGGAGGGGGCTGCCTAACGCCGTCAGCCCAAAGCGGCCCTGGTCGTCCTCGGCAAACACCCCGACACTCGCCAGGGCGCGCAGCAGGCGGTACAGCGATGGCGCGTGTGTCCCAGTTGCCTCCGCCAATACCTCGGGTGGCTTAGGGCCGGCGGCCACCAGGTCGGCGAGACCGAGCCTGGCGGCGACGTAGAGCGCCTGGGAGACCATGTAGCCGTTAATCATGCGTTGGAGCGTCTGCACCGTCTCAGGCGCCGGTCCACTTGCTATTGAAGTATCGCTGGGTCTGGACATCCTGGCTCCTAGTGGCAAGTCTAGCCGTAAACGGGAGGGTGACGGCGTCGGTCGGGTATTCAGGCATGGCGCCTTCTCCCACGGGTTGCGCCCCAATTATATCTCCCCGCGCCCCTGTGTCCAGGAGGTCAACCCTCCGGCGCTGTATCAGGGATGATGGCCCTTGACAGGGTCGGGGTTGGGTGTATGATTCCAGCGGTTACAACTCGCTACACAATGGGCAAGAATTATGTCAGATAGCATTCTCACCCTGACGCCCGCGAGACGGGGCCACTTCCGACTCGAGTCGGGCTGTCACACCGACCTCTGGTTGACCCTGGACGCGCTCTTCGTCGCCCCCCATGCCATCGCGCCCCAGGTGGCAGCCCTGGCCGACGACCTGCGGCCCTATCAGCCCTCCGCCGTCTGCGGGCCGCTCCTCGGCGGCGCGTTCCTCGCCCAGGCCCTCGCGGCGCACATGGGGCTGCGTTTCTACTTCAGCCAACCCGCGCCCGGCCTCAGCCGTGACGGCCTCTTCACCGCCGCCTACCACCTCCCCCAGGAACTCCGCCGCCGCGTCGCTCACGAGCGCGTCGCCCTCGTAGACGATGTCATCAGCGCCGGCTCGTCAGTTCGCGCCACGCTGGCCGAGTTGACAGCAGCCGGGGCGACAACGGTAGTGGTCGGCAGTCTCCTTGTCCTTGGTCAGCAAGCTGTCGAACACTTCGCGGCAGAGGGCACTCCCCTGGTCACCCTCGCCCAGCATGAGTTCAACCTCTGGCCGCCAACCGATTGCCCTCTGTGTCAGGCGGGCGAGCCGTTGGAAAACCCTGTTGCCATAGTATAGCTTACAGAGATGGACAAAGTATGGAGAGTTGAGCTATGACGATGCAAGAGCATATCCTGGCCGCGCTGCGCGAGCAGTTCGAGCGGTGGGAAGGCCTGCTGGCGACCATGAGCGAGGCCGAAATCACGGCTCCCCTGGCCTCTAACGAGTGGTCGGTGAAGGATGTCATCGGCCATTTGAGGGCCTGGCAGCAGCGGTCCATCGCCCGCCTGGAGGCAGGCCGGCTCAATCGGGAGCCGGAGTTCCCCGGCTGGCCCGCTGACCTGAACCCGGAAGCGGAGGAGGACCTGGGTCAGATCAACGCCTGGATTTATGCGACCTACCGTGACCAGCCGTGGCCTCAGGTCCATCAACAGTGGCGTGACGGGTTTCTTCGTTTCCTGGACCTGGGCGCGGCCGTCCCTGAACGAGACCTGCTGGACGGCAGCCGCTATCCCTGGCTGGAAGGCTACTCACTGGCGTTCGTGCTCGTGGCCTCCTACGACCATCACCAGGAGCATCTGGACGCGCTGCTGGCCTCGCGCGCCAGCACCCGGTAATGGAGGCGCAATGGGCAACCTGATTCTGAAGTCAGTCGCGGGCCTGGCCTTCCTGCTGCTGGTGCTGGGCCTGGCGCTGTTTCTCTCGGCTGGCTCGCTGAGCTTCTGGCAGGCGTGGGTCTACCTGGCCGTCTTCGGCGCCTGTACCCTGCTCATCACCCTGTACTTGATGCGCTATGACCAGCGCCTGCTCGCCAGCCGCGTCCAGGCGGGGCCGGTGGCGGAGACGCAGAAGAGTCAGCAGGTGATCCAGAGCCTGGCGAGCCTGGCTTTCATCGGGCTGTTCATCGTGGCCGGCCTGGACCGTCGCTTTGGGTGGTCGAACGTGCCCCCCGTCGTCAGCCTGCTGGCCGACGCGGTGGTGGCGCTGGGCTTCTGGGTTGTCTTCCGCGTCTTCCGCGAGAACAGCTACACGAGCGCTACGATTGAGGTGGCGGATGAGCAGCGGGTGATTACCACGGGGCCGTATAGCGTTGTGCGTCACCCGATGTACGCGGGCGCGAGCCTGTTGCTGCTGGCGTCGGCGCTCGCGCTCGGCTCCTGGGCCGCGCTCCCCCTGGCCCTGCTCGTGATTCTCGTCGTGGCGGTCCGCTTGCTGGACGAAGAGAAGTTCTTGACGGCGAGCCTGCCGGGCTACGACGCCTATCGCCGGCACGTCCGTTACCGGCTCGTACCTTTCATCTGGTAGAAGACCAGGACGGAGGAATAGGACTTATGGCCCATAACTTAGCGGACAGTCGGCATCAGCAGACAGCCATCGTGCCGATGCTGTCGGTGCGGGGTGGGGCGCAGGCGATCGAGTTCTACAAGGCAGCTTTTGGCGCCGAGGAGGTGTTCCGCGTCGAGGACGAGAGTGGGTCCGTGGTGGCCCAGTTAGCCCTCGGTGACGCTGACTTCTGGCTGGCCGATGAGTCGCCTGAACACGCCAACTTTAGCCCGGAGTCACTGGGTGGAGGCTCGGTGCGCCTGTTGCTGGTGGTTGAAGACCCGGACCAGGCATTCCATCGGGCAGTGGCGGCGGGGGCCAGTGTGGTCTGGCCTGTCAACCATCAGCATGGTTGGCAGGTTGGGCGAATCTGCGACCCCTTTGGGCATCATTGGGAAATCGGCAAGCCATTGGCATGAAGGCTGGCAAGGATGGAGGAAATGGGTAGCTTCATCTGGTAGAGGGAACCATGCACAAGACAATCGTGGGCTTCGGCGCAAGTTCGATGGAAGGGATTGGCGACGACGAAGAGGCGCGATTACCTGGCCGCCGATGGCGTTCATTTCAACGCGGCGGGGCATCAGGTGATGGCTGACCTGATAAAGGCCGTCCTGTAGAGGCTGTGATGCCCACCGTCAAAATGCATGCCGACGAAGTAGAGACTGCCCCCTACCTGGTGCGGCGCTTGCTCACCGCTCAGTTTCCCCAGTGGGCTGGCCTGCCCATCGCGGCGGTGCCCTCGGCCGGCACGGACAACGCTCTCTATCGGCTGGGCGACCACATGGTGGTCCGCCTGCCGCGCATCCACTGGGCCGTCCAACTCGTGGACAAGGAATACCAGTGGCTGCCGAGGCTGGTCCCCCACCTCCCGCTGGCGATTCCGGTTCCCCTCGCCCGGGGCGAGCCGGGGGAGGGCTACCCCTGGCCGTGGGCGGTCTACCGCTGGCTCGACGGCGAGGACCGGACGCCGGCGGAAGGCCCGGCGCTCCGTCAGATGGCGGCCGACCTGGCGGGCTTCATGCGGGCCTTACAGCGGATTGACCCGACGGGCGGGCCGCCGGCTGGACCGCTCAACTTTGACCGGGGGGTGCCACTGGGCGTGCGGGACCAGGCCACCCGCGCCGCCATCGTCTCCCTGCGTGGCGTGCTCGACACCGCCGCGCTGACTGAGGCGTGGGAGGCCGCGCTTGCCGCGCCCGCCTGGCCCGGCCTGCCGGTGTGGCTGCACGGCGACCTGAAGCCGGGCAACTTCCTGTACCGAGAGGGGCGGCTCAGCGCCGTCATTGACTTTGGCTGTCTGGGGGTAGGGGATCCAGCTTGCGACCTACAAGTGGCGTGGAATCTTTTTGAGGGGGAGGCGCGGGCGGCGTTTCGCGCGGCGCTGGGGGTGGATGAGGCGACGTGGGCGCGGGGCAAGGGCTGGGCGCTGTCCGTCGGCGTCATCGCTCTCCCTTACTACCAGACGACCAACCCCGACCTGGCGGCCATCGCGCGCCGCGCCCTGGAAGCCGTCCTGGCCGA